>JAIXTR010000663.1 GCA_027483845.1 Caulobacteraceae bacterium
CCATTCGGCGCGAATCGTCTCGCGGGACACGGTCTTCAGATAGGCCGACATCGCGGGATCCTGGCTGATCGTATCGCCCCGCTCGGGCGAGTACAGCGCCTGCGCCTGCTGGCGAAGGTAGGCGCCGGCGGTCGGGGATTCGCGATCGATGTGCGGCGTCGGCCGTCCGGGCTGCAGCGCCGAGGCGGCGACGATGTCGTAGGTGCCGAGGATCCGCAGCCCCTTGCCGCCCGCGTCGTCGGGCGCGCCGGCGCCCTGAGGTTGCGCCACGGCGCTGAGCAGCAGGGTCAGGCCCGCGACCGCGACCAGCCATACCGCGGCCAGTCCCGAGCTTCGCAACCAGCCGCCGCCCGATCGCGCCCAGGCGATGGCGAGGGCCGCCGGCAGGGCCAGGATCAAGCCGTTCTGGCGCAGCAGCCCGGCCGCGGCGAACAGCAGGGCGGCCAGGACGAGGCTGACCCAGGGCGCGCCGCGCTGCGGGTCGCGGACCCCGAACGCCAGCAGGGTGAAGCCGGCGACGGCCGTCACCGCAAACTGCACATCCTTCCAGACGATGGCCGGATAGATCATCGCCTGGGGCAAGGCGACGAGGCCCAGCGCCACCATCGGCGCCAGCCAGCTGGTCCGCGGCCGGAGCGCGGGCAGCAAGGCCCAGCTGCCGAACAGAAGCACCCCGACCAGCCCGACGGCCAACGCCGTCCCCGTATGAATGCGGTCCAGCAGGCCCAGCAGCCAGCCGAAGAAGGCGGGATTCCAGGTGGTGCGGACTCCGAACCGCCCTTCATGGAGGGCGAGGACGGAGTCGACGGTGAGATGCCCCGGCAGGTTCAGCCGCAGCATGAACACGAGAGCGACCAGGAGAATCAGCCAGAGGGACCACCGGGCGGTCAGGCCGGGGGCGCGCGGCGCGGCGCTCATGTCGGCCGCACCACGAGGAAGAGGCCTGCGATCATCAGCCCATACCCGGCGACCATGGTCCACGACGCCTGTTCCTTGAACACCAGCCAGCCGGCCAGGGGCACCAGACAGGAGCCGATCAGAGAGAAGGCGTAGGCCGACGACAGGGGCACGCGGGTCAGGACGTAGAACCACAGCAGCGCCGTGACGCCATACC
The DNA here is from genome assembly GCA_027483845.1 of Caulobacteraceae bacterium. Classification (GTDB taxonomy): domain Bacteria; phylum Pseudomonadota; class Alphaproteobacteria; order Caulobacterales; family Caulobacteraceae; genus Phenylobacterium. Next base: position 1,115 of record JAIXTR010000663.1, read on the forward strand.
AGGCGAAGGCCCCGATCAGCGGATAGTTGACGATGACGCGGGAGAGGAAGGGGCCGGACAGCCGCTCATTGTAGACCGCGCCCCACTTGAACAGCATCTGGCCCAGCGGAAGGGCGACGGCGAAGACGCTGCAGAGCGCCATGTCCTTGGGCGTCATGCGTGCGCCTCCTCGGTCTCGAGTTCGCGCAGGACGTTGAGATACGGGTGGATGGGCCGGCTGGGGACGTTCAGCACGTCGAAGTTCATCGCCTGCAGCAGGAACTGCGCGCCCAGGATGATCGGCAGGGCGGCCAGCATGACAACGCCGGCCGAGGCCGCCTGACCGGGCACCCGGTTGGCGAGATAGCTCAAGGCGTAGGCGACCCCGAACAGCGAGAAGAACAGACCGAACAGCAGTTCCAGGCTGGCGGCGTTGAAGTCGCGCACAAAGTACTGGCCGACCACCCGCTGGGCGAAGTTGCGCAGGTGTTTCAGGGCGAAGGGTCCGACGATCGCGCCAATGCGGATGTTGGATACCTCGTCGGCGTATCGGGCCGGCATAGGCACGTCGCGCACCACCGCCCGCAGCGTTCCCAGATGGTAGAGCAGATCGGTCTCGAAGAAGAACCGGCGCGAGACCCGTTTCTCCATGATCAGCCGAGCGACGTTCGCCTCCAGCGCGGTGTAGCCGTTGGTGGGGTCGAAGATGTTCCAGTAGCCGGTGGACACCTTGGCCGCGAAGCTGAGCGCGGCGTTCCCGAGAACCCGGACCGTCGGCATCGTTGTAAGGTGGCTGATCGAGGTGAAGCGGTTGCCCTTGGCGTAGTCGGCTTCCCCCAGCAGGATCGGCGCGACGAGCTGGGCCGCATAGCTCAGGTCCATCTGGTCGTCGCCGTCGACCTTGACCATCACCCGTGCGCCACGGCGGGCCGCTTCAGCATAGCCGGCCAGCATGGCGCCGCCGACCCCCTGATTCTTGGCGAGGCGGACCACCACGACGCGGGGATCGGTATTGTTCGCCTCGATGAAGTCGCCGGATTTATCGGGGCAGGCGTCGTCGACGCAGACGATGCCCTCAAACCAGGCCGGCGTGCGCTTGATCACCCGCAGGATATGGCCGGTGACCTTGTAGCAGGGCACGACCAGCCAAACCCCGGCGCCTTCCAGCGTCAGGACAGGGCCCGAGGGATCGCGGACGGGTCTTTCGAGCGGGGCGGCGTTAATGGCGCGGGACACACGCCCGGCTAACACGGAAGCCCGCGGGCTGGCAAAGCGCCTGCGGCGCCCGGTGTTCCTTGCGCCGTCAAACCCCGGCTGTTACCTCCGGCCCCTTCTGTCGGAGAGGTCATGGAAACCGCCACCCACATGCTGCGGACCGGCCAGCGCGGCGCGCTGTTCCAGTTCCAGATGGCGCTGCGGGACCTGCGCAACTCGTTCCAGAGGATCGGCCTGGCCTGGTCGCTCGCCTGGCACGATGTCGCCTCGCGCTACCGGGGATCGGTGCTGGGTCCGTTCTGGATCACCCTGTCGATGGGGCTGATGGTCCTGGGGATCGGCTTCCTCTACGCCAGCCTCTTCGACCTGCCCCTGCACCAGTTCCTGCCCTACGTGGCCCTGGGCATCGTGTTCTTCGGGGTGCTGACCGGGACCATCAACGAAGGCTGCGACACCTTCGTCCTGGCCTCGGGCATGCTGTCCCAGACCAGCCTGCCGATGCTGACGTTCGTCTGGCGGACCGTATTCCGCAACGTGATCAACCTCGGCCACCACCTGGTCATCGTGATCGCGATGCTGACCTACTACAGCTACTGGCCGACGGCGAACGTGCCGCTGGCGCTGCTTGGCGTGGTCCTGATGGTGCTCAACGCGAGCTGGATGTCGCTGATGGCCGCGATCGCCTCGGCGCGCTACCGCGATATTCCGCAGATCGTGGTGTCGGTGATGCAGTTCGCCATGTTCATGACACCGGTGTTCTGGATGCCCAGCCGCTTTGGCAAGCACCAGATCTTCCTCGACCTGAACCCCTTCTATCATCTGCTCCAGGCCGTCCGCGCGCCCCTGCTTGGCCAGCCGGTGCAGGCGCAGAGCTACCTGGTGCTCATCGCTATGGCCGTTGTCGGCTGGCTCGTGACCTTCGCAATCTTCGCGCGGACCCGCCGCCGCCTGGTGCATTACCTGTGACCGCCGCCTCCATCACCTGCACCGACCTGACCATCCGGTTCCCGGTCTATGGCGCCGACGCCAAGTCGCTGAAGAAGGCGCTGGCCCGGGCGGTCGCCGTGGGCGGCGCCTTGGGCCGCCACGCGGGGGTCACCGACGTCACCGCCCTGGAAAACGTCAATCTGCAACTCAAGGCCGGCGACCGGCTGGGCCTGATCGGCCACAACGGATCGGGCAAGACCACCCTGCTGCGCGCTCTGTCAGGGGCCTATGAGCCGGACGAGGGGTCGATCGAGGTCACGGGTCGAATCGCGTCGCTCCTGGACCTGAGCCTCGGCATCGATCCCTCGGCGACTGGTTACGAGAACATCCGCCTGCGCTGCCGCATCGGTGGCATGTCGTCGAAGCAGATCGACGCGCGGATGGACGAGATCGCCGAATTCACCGGCCTGGGGCCGTTTCTGTCGATGCCGGTGAAGACCTACTCCGCGGGCATGAAGGGTCGCGTGGCCTTCGCCGCCGCGACGGCGGTCGAATGCGACGTCCTGCTGATGGACGAATGGATCGCGGTGGGCGACGCCGACTTTCAGAAGATCGCCCACAAGCGCCTGCTGAAGCTGGTGGAACGGGCCGGCATCCTGGTGCTTGCGACCCACGAGGCGCCCCTGCTGAAGCTCTACTGTAACAAGGTCATGAAGCTCGAAGCCGGGGTGGCGTCCGAGATCGTCGACATCCGCAAGCTGGACCAGCTGCTGGAAAGCTGAGCCTTCGCATCCATCTGCGCGCCGCCACGTTCCTGCGTCCCCTCCAGGAGCCTGCACATGAGCGTTTTCGGCGATATCCTCTCGAAGATCCTTCACCACCCGAAGGCTAAGGCCGCGCCGGCGCCAGCGCCGTCTGTGGCCCAACCCCCGGCGACAGCATCCGCGCCAAACCGCCCGGCCGAGACCGACGCCTCTCCCGCGCCGGCCGTCGACGTCGCCGCCGTGCTTGAGGTGATGGCGGCCGACAATGGTCAGAGCCTCAACTGGCGCACGTCCATCGTCGACCTCCTGAAGCTGCTTTCGATCGATTCGGGTCTCGCCAACCGCAAGGCCCTTGCAGCCGAACTCGGCTACAGCGGCGACACGGACGACAGCGCCACCATGAACGTCTGGCTGCACAAGGCTGTCATGCAGAAGCTCGCCGAGAATGGCGGCATCGTGCCGGACTCGCTGCGCTGACCTGACCGGCCCAGGCTAGGGCAGCCAGTCCACGAATCCGCATTTGGCCATCCAGGCCAGGCCTAGCTCCAAGCCCCGGCGCTGTGGTCCGGGGAAGGCCGCGATCACCTCGCCGACGGTGAGGCCTGCCGGCGCCGCTGCAATCAGCGCGAAAGCCTCAGCGCAGATGGCTGGTCGGGCGCGGAAGTCGGGGAAGCCCGTGTCGAGGGCAACCTCGGCTCCCGCATTGCGAACAGTGTCCGCCATGACCTCGGGCGAAGCGCGAAGGCGGCTCTCCAGGGTGAGGACGTGAGACGCGAAACCCGCGAAGGCGCGGAACGGGTCTCCTCTCACGGGGTCCCGCGGGGTCCTGTGGGCAGGGTCGGCCGACGCCGCCCGCAGCTGCGCAAGTTCGTCGGTCAGGTCGTGATACTGACGTGCGACAACCGGCCAGTCGTACAGCGCGCGCACCCTGGCCTGACCCGCCTCACCCATGCGGCGCCGCAGATCCAGTGAGCGGATGAGATCCGCGAGCGCAGTGCCGGCGCGGCCGGCGTGGACGGCGGTATGCTGCGCCACGGCGCCGACATAGGCCTGGTAGCTTACCGCATCGATCGTGTGTCGCTCGACCAGCGCCCCGCCAAGGCCCCCACCGGGTGGTCCGCCGAGCGTCGGGACCAGAAACCCCTCGACACCGTCCCGCACGGTCGATCGATAGCCGTCCCAATCGCTGACCACGACCGGCAGCCCGCTGGCCATGGCCTCCAACGGCGTGATCCCGAAGGTCTCCTGGATGTTGTCGACCAGGGACAGGAAGATGTCGGCCCCCGCCCAAAGATCGCCCACCAGCCGGGGATCATTGCCGTTCGCGAAATGGACATCGACGTCCGGCGCGTGAACCTTAGCCGCCGCTTGATAGAGGCCCCGGTCAAACTCGTCGGGAAACCAGCCTGCCATGACGAAGGCGGTGCGAACGCCTGTCGCGCGAGCGGCCTGCTGCGCGGCCCTGAACATCGCTTGTGGAAAGGCCTTCTCGAAGTAGGAGAGCCGGCCCACCCAGAGGATGAGCGCGTCGTCCTCGGCGAGGCCCAACGTGGTCCGGGTCCTGGCCCGCGCGTCCGGGCGCGCGGCCTGGGCGGCGAAGGCTGGCGCGTCCACCCCCAGCGGGATCACGGGCAGCATGGGCCGCGGCGGCGCCCGGCCTCCCGTGCGCTCTGCCAGATGCTGCTCCCACCCCTCCAGCATCTCCTGCATTCCATCGCGGACTGACGGCGAGGTGCAGATGAGCGCGTCCCAAGGATGCATGGGCGCCGTGGAAACGGCCGCGAGCATCTGCCTTAGCGCCGGCGGGGCGAGAGTGTGGATGAGGCCGAGCAGGCTGTAGGCCCGGTCCGACGCGCGTCGCCGGCGCGACCAGGCGAGGTCGGCGAGATCGGGATGCCCGCGCAGCAGCGCCCCCGCTTCGATATGGCCCCGCGAGAGCGCGTGGAGGCTGGTGGCGATCTCAGTCGCCGCGCCGGAGGTTCCGAGCAGACCCTTCGACACGCCCTCAAGGTCGGCGGCCTGCATGGTCAGGACGTCCAGCCGCGCGTAGCCCGCGTGCCGGGCCAGCGCCTGCCAGAGCTGGAGATTGGCGACATCCTTGCCAAAGGGATTGGCGCCCAGCGCCGTCTGTCCCGACGGGTGCAGGATCGCAAGGCGGCCGCGCCCGCTGTCGGACTTGATCGGCTCACCGCCCATGCCGCCATTCTTAGGCGCCCGCCTGCGTCGCGTCGACCCGTCGGTTCCCCCGTACCGGCGAAGCGGTTAGGCAGGACGCAAGCGGAGGGCGATGTCGATGGGCGAGGGCAAGGCGGGGCGGCCACAGGCGATGGACGCCGTCCAGCGGGCGCTGCTGGCCCGCACGCCGTTGACGGCGGAACGGGTCGTCTACCTCGGCACGGCGCCGCAGGCTTTCGCCAGCGCCATCCACGCCCGCAATCCGGCCGCGCACGTCGTGCCCGAAAAGCTCCGGGCAGATCCCATCGATGCGCTGGTCGCGGACGACCTGGAGCAGCTGCTCGCCGCCCCGTCGCTAGCGGAGGCCAAGCTGGTGACGGCGGCCATCCCTGCGCACGTCGCCGATCCCGCCGCGCTCGTCGCCAAGCTGGCGGCGGAGGGCTTCACCATCCTCCATCTCCAGCCCGTGCACGGCGACGCGCCGTATTTCGATGACCCTCGGTCGGACCTTGTAGCCCTTTGGCAGGCGGGCCGGCTCGAACCCGCCGCGCCGCCGACGGCGCTGATCGTCGTCGCGCGCCGAGGCCAGGATCGACCACGCGCCGTGCTGTCCATGTTCAGCTTCTCACCGACCCTCATGGACATACGGACGCGCCTGCCGGCCGAGGCCTTGCGCTCGGAGCCGGACCTCTTGGTTCAGCACCATCGCCCGCCCGGCGACCTTCCGACCGCGCCAGCTGATACGCCCAAGATCCTCGTGCTGCAGCGCCCCGCCCCGCCGCGCAGTCTCGATGATTGGCGCAACTCGATGCTCAAGCATGCTCGGAACGGCTGGGTGACCGTCATGGAGTTCGACGATCAGCCGGCGCTCACCGCCCGGGCGAACGGGCGCGAGATGCTGCCCGCGGACTGGGTTCGGTTTTCCTGGATCCACGCCGTGCAGACCTCAACCTACGTGCTGCGGGACATTCTGACGCCGCACAATCCGGAGACGCGGGTGTTCTCGAACGCCGCGTTCCGCCTGGAACCATTTCCCGATAGCCTGCCGAAGCGCGTCTTCTACGGTGCGATTTCGCGCGGCGAGTATGCTGTCAGGGTCGCGCGCGGGCTCGGCCCCGCGATTGCGGCGTATCCGGGCCTCGAATTCGTGGTGATCGGCGACCGCGACGTCTTCGACGCGCTCCCTACGGAACGAAAGCGCTACCACGACTTCGTCCCCTACGAGGAGTATCTGAGGCTGATGGGCGGCTGCGCGATATCGCTCTCGCCGATGGAAGCCAGCGAACTCTACGCCGCCAAGAGCGACGCCAAATATCTGGACGCCGCCGCGCGGGGCGTCCTGACGATCGCCTCGCCCACCGTCTACGGCGACGTGATCCGTCACGGACGGAACGGACTCATTGCGCCAGAAATCGGCGACTGGGCGCCAATGTTGATCCAGGCGCTGGACGACGACGCCGCGCGACAGCGGATGGCGCGCAGCGCCTGGGAGTATGTCCAGGGCGCCCGGATGTTCGCTCAGCAGGTCTCCGCGCGACACGCCTGGTATCGGGACCTGTGGGCCCGGCGCGAAGCGCTGACCGCGGCCATGATGGCGCGAATGGCGGGCTAGCGGTCAGCCGGCCAGGATGGCCGCCGCGACGCGATCCACGTCCGCCGGCGGCATCCCCGGCCACAGGGGCAGCGACAACACCTCAGCAGCCAACTGCTCGGCGACCGGAAACGCGCCAGGCCCGTATCCCAGGTGGGCGAAGGCCGGCTGCAGGTGACACGCCGTCGGATAGTGGATCAGGGTCTCGATGTCCTGGGCCGCCAGCCGCGCCTGCAAGGCGTCGCGCTCTGGGGTCCGCACCACGTAGAGATGATAGACGTGCCGGGCCCAGGACGCCTCGACCGGCGTCCGGAGGTTGTTCGCGCCGAGAAGACGCTCGTCGTATTGGGCGGCGCGCGCACGGCGCAGATCGTTGGCGTGATCGAGGCGCTCAAGGCGCGC
>JAIXTR010000063.1 GCA_027483845.1 Caulobacteraceae bacterium
GGCGTTCAGGGCCTGCACCGTACCTTCGACGCCATCGGCGAGGAGGCGCTGATCCCGGCCACCAAGATCGAGGAGCTCGGCGTCTTCACCCTGCAACGTCTCGACAAGGACAGCTGGGGCCTGGAGGGCGGCGTGCGGGTCGATACCCGCTCGGTGAAGAACATCCGCGCCGATCGCGACTTCACCAACGTCTCGGCGTCGGTCGGCATTTTCGCCCGTCCGCTGGAGGGCTGGTTCTTCGGAGCCTCGGTGTCACGCACCAGTCGCGGCCTGACGGAGGAGGAGCTGTCCTCGTTCGGCGCCCACCCGGCCACCGGCGCCTTCGAGATCGGCGATCCGACGCTGGACAAGGAAGTCTCGTACTCCCTCGACACGACCGCGCACTACAGCAACGAGACCTGGACCCTCGACCTCCATGGCTTCTACGCCGAGTACGACAACTTCATCGACTTGGTGCCGACCGGCGCGACGGATGCGGACTCCGGCTTCCCGATCTTCAAGTTCGTGCAGGGCGGGGCGACGTTCTACGGGACCGAGGCCGAGGTGGGCTACACGGCCTGGCGCTCGGGCGACAAGAGCTTCCGGCTTGAGGCCTCGGGCGACTATGTCCATGGCACAACCGACGCCGGACCGGCCGCCCGCATTCCGCCGTGGTCGCTGACGGGGCGGGGCGTCTACACCAGCGGCGTCTGGACCGGCACGGTCGAGCTGCATCGGGTGGGAAAGCAGGACCGGCTGGCCGACTTCGAGCTGCCGACCGACGGCTACACCATGCTGGACGCGTCGCTGGTCGTTCGCCCCTTCGAAGCGAACCCCGACTTCAAGGTGTTCGTCGACGCTCACAACCTGACTAACGTCGAAGCACGTGAGCACGCCTCGTTCCTGAAAGACGTCGCGCCGCTGCCGGGCCGCAGCTTCCGGATGGGTGTGGGCTATCGGTTCTAGGCTGCGCCTCGCTACACTGCGCCCTTGACGGTTCAGGGGCGTAGATGATGCGAAAAATCTGGGGCAGGGCGCTGGTCGGCGCCATGGCGGCGCTGGCGACGTTCGGAAGCGCGGCGGCGGCTCCGGAACCGATCGCCCACGATTATGTCATTCGGGACTTTCTCTTCCAAACGGGCGAGCGCCTGCCTGAGCTGAAGCTCCGCTATTACACCTTGGGATCGCCCCGTCTGGACACGTCCGGCAAGGTGACCAACGCCGTGCTGATCCTGCATGGCACCGGGGGGAGCGGCCGTCAGTTCCTGAGCCCGCAGTTTGCCGACGTGCTGTTCGCGCCGGGCGGCCCGCTGGATCCCGCCACCCACTACATCATCCTGCCCGACGGCATCGGCCACGGCGGCTCGTCGAAGCCCTCGGACGGCCTGCGCCAAGCGTTTCCCAAGTACGACTACGCCGACATGGTCGCGGCCCAGCATGAGCTGGTGACCAAGGGCCTGAAGGTCGAGCGCCTGCGGCTGCTGATGGGTACGCCCATGGGCTGCATGCACGGCTTCATGTGGGCGGAGGCGTGGCCGGAGGCGCTGCAGGCGGTGATGCCGCTGGCCTGCCTGCCGGTGGAGATCGCTGGCCGCAACCGTCTGTGGCGCAAGATGGCCATCGACGCGATCAAGGCCGATCCGACGTGGAACGGCGGCGACTACGCCGCCCAACCCGCTCAGGGCCTTCGCACGGCCCAAGACCTGCTGATCCTGGCCGGCGCGGCGCCGCTGCCGATGCAGATCCAATTGCCGACGCGGCGCGCCGTCGACGACTGGATCGCCACCGAACTGCCGCGCCGCATGGGCGCGGCCGACGCCAACGACATGATCTACCAGCTGGACGCCTCGCGGACCTACGATCCGTCGAAGGATCTTGAGGCTATCACCGCGCCGATGACCTGGGTGAACTCCGCCGACGACTTCATCAATCCGCCGGACCTGCGCATCGCCGAGCGCGAGGCGAAGCGGCTGAAGACCACGCGCTATGTCCTGATCCCCGCCAGCCCCCAGACCCGCGGCCACGGCACCCACACCTGGGCCGCCCTGTGGAAGGACGAACTGGCGGCGCTGCTCAAGCGGTCGGAATAGTAAGGGGGTATGGGCGGCCAGCGGGACGACAGGTTTTGTCGCCCGCCGCTTTCGGGGACAGGTAAAGAACCCCTGCTCGCCGGAAGCGCGCAAGGGGAGCAGCCCCTCCCCGTGACGGGGAGGGACGAACTCAGTCTTCCGAGGACTCGGCCGGGGCGGGGGCCGCATCGCCCTCGAAGCTGCGCGGGGCGCGGCGACGGCGGGGCTTGGGCTTTTCCTCTCCGGCGTCGGCGGCGGGGGCCGGACGGGGCGCAGCGGCCTGCAGGAAGGCCGGGGCATGGCTGGCGCCGCCGTCGGAGTCGCGCAGCATGTGGCCGCGTTCTTCCGGGGCGGGGTCGCCCTGCGGCTGAACCACGGCCAGGGGATCACGAGCGGGACGGTCGCTCCGATCACGGTCCTGGCGCGGGAAGCGTTCGCGGCGGCCTTCGCCCTCGGCGCGCGGCGCGCGCTCTTCGCGCGGCGGCCGGTCGTCGCGGGCCACACGGTCCTCACGCGGGCGGTCGTCGCTCGGACGATCCTCGCGGGGCTGCTGCTCGTCGCGCGGCCGGTCATCCCGCGGGCGGTCATCCCGGGGACGATCGTCGCGAGGCCGGTCGCGATTGCGGTCGCGGGGCCGGTCGTCGCGATTCTCGCGGGGCTGCCACTCGCCGCGGGGCCGGTCGCGATCCCGAGGACGGTCGTCGCGGGCCTGCCACTCGCGATCGCGCGGGCGGCTCTGATTTTGGTCGCGGTTCTGATCGCGGATTTCGCCGTCCTCGCGCGGCGCTTCGACGGCCGGCTCGCCGGACGCGGCCGCGGCGGCAGCGCCTTCATCGGCAGCGATCGATTGAGCCCGGCTGGTCTCGTCTTCGAAATCGATGTCGTAGCCGGACGCGAACTGGTCACGGCCGATGATTTCGCTGGCGGGACGGGTGGGCTGCAGCGCGCGCAGGAGCCGGAAATAGTGCTCGGCGTGCTGGAGGTAGTTCTCGGCGAGGACCCGGTCCCCGGCGGAGCCCGCGTCGCGGGCCAGTTGCTGGTACTTCTCGAAGACGTGCTGGGCGTTGCCGCGCACCTTCACCCCGTCGGGGCCGTTCGAATCGAAGGCCCGGTTGGCGTTGTGCGGCTGCGGCTTGCCGCCACCACCGCCACTGCTGCCGCCACCGCCCCGATTACGCCCACGTTGGCGCTTCATACCCTTGAAATCTCTCATATTTTGGAAACCGTTCGGTCTTTCCTTAGCGTCCCTATCGACGCCCTGGTCCTCAGCGTGGTCGAGCCCCGAGCTCGGTCATTCATGTGAAGACGTGTGTTTTCCCCGTCTTCCGCCCGGAAGCTCATCAGCGAGAGGCTATGGAACCGTCGCGCCTGTCGGGCCGGGCGGGCGTCCTTCATGGGGACGCATCTACCTGCAACACCGACGAATTTGGGTGGAGACGTGAACTGATGTAGCGAGTCAGCCCGCCGTTTCCAAGGGCTTTTTCTCGCCGACCACAACGCGGTCCCGGTCGGCCAGGTCGCGGATGGTCTCGACGAACACCGCGCCGGCCGCCTTGAACAGCGCTTCCACCGCCGCCTTCTGGTCGTAACCGATCTCCACGGCGAAGCGTCCGCCGGGCTTCAGCACCCGCAGGATCTCGGGCGCGAGGACGCGATAGTGGTCCAGGCCGTCGGCCCCGCCCTCCAGCGCCAGGCGCGGCTCGTGGTCACGAACCTCGGGCTCCAGGGTCTCGATCACGTGGGTGGCGATGTAGGGCGGATTGGACACGACGAGGTCGAAGCCGTCGCTTTCCAGGCCCGCGGTCCAGTCGCCGCGCAGGAGGGCCAGACGATTGGCGAGGCCCAGGGACGCGGCGTTGTCCCGTGCTACCGCCAGCGCCTCTTCCGAGACATCGACGCCCAGGCCCTTGGCCGCCGGCCGCTCGGCCAGCAGCGCCAGCAGGATGGCGCCTGAGCCGACGCCCAGGTCGAGAATTCGCCAAGGTGCGTGCTCCGGGAAGGCGCGGAGCGAGTATTCAACGACCGTCTCGGTGTCAGGCCGTGGCGTCAATACGTCTGGCGTCACCCCCAGCATGATCTTCCAGAAGCCCTTGCGCCCCAGGATGTGGCTGACCGGCTCGCGCCGCTCGCGGCGGCTCAAATAGTCCTCGAGCCGCGCCTCCTGTTCGGGGGTCAGGTCGCGGTATGGATCGGTGACGATGTCCAGTCGGGTGGCATCCGCCGCCGCTTCCACCAGCAGTCGGGCGTCGATAACCGGGCCGGTCACCCCGGCGGCTTCCAGCCGCGCCTTTGCGCCCTTCCAGGCCTGAACGAGGTTGAGGGTCATTGGGGCGTCGTCACGGCGTCGCCGAGGGCCACGCGGCCGGTGGTCGTCATCTGAATGTAGATCCCGCAGAACATGTGGCCGTAGTTGTCGTAGAGCGCCTTCACGACCTCAAGGTCGCGGATGGCCGTGGCCGGATCAACGTCGATCGCGGCGCAGCGGACGATGGGTTTGAACACCTTGGCCTTCGCCCAGCCCACCATCAATTCGCGGCCCGTCCATTCGTTCTCGGCCCAGGCCGGCCAGCCCTCCACATAGAGGTTTCCGCGAAACCGCAGGGGATCGATCTCGACACCCATCCTGGCTGACAGGTCCCGCACGCTGGCCATGTTGATGATCGAGACCTGGCCCAGGGGATGGTCGGTGAACCGGAACGCGCCCCGCGCCTCCATCACCTTCAGCGGGCCGCGGAGGTCGTCCGGGTCCAGCACCGCGGTCAGCCAGGCGGCGAAGCGGTCGCGCGCCTCAGCCTCCTCGAGGCGGCCGGCGAAGGGCGCGGCGCCCGGCGCGTCGGCGGTCATCACCCCGGTGGCGTCGTCGAGGCGGGTCCGGACCGCGGCCACCTTGGGGATCGCCGCCAGGACGGTGAACTTCTGTTTGGGGGTGAAGGCCGGCGCGTCGGGATCGAAGCCGGACGGACCGTTTTCCACCGCCCACGCGCGGTCGTGCGGGAAGCCCTCGCCGGGGACGAGTTCCACCTGGTTCAGGGGTTCGGGCGTGAAGCCCTTCACGGGATGGCGAAAGATCGCCGCGACGTGGCCGCTCATAGGCGGCTTCTGGCCGAAAGCCGGCCGATGCTCAAGGTCGGACGGAACGGAGCCCGA
>JAIXTR010000124.1 GCA_027483845.1 Caulobacteraceae bacterium
AACAATGATCGGGCCCGCGCCCGGCAGGAGGACAGAGATGGCGACCCCGACCAATCGCGAGTTTGATATCCGTGGCGTGAATCACCTGGCGCTCGTCTGCAAGGACATGGCCCGTACGGTCGAGTTCTACCGCGACACTCTGGGCATGCCCCTGGTGAAGACCATCGACCTCCCGGGCGGCCACGGCCAGCACTTCTTCTTCGATATCGGCAACGGCGATTCGCTGGCGTTCTTCTGGTTCCCCGGCGCCCCGGAAGCGGTCCCCGGCATCTCGGCCCCGGCCGACCTGCCCGGCGGCGGCGACATCCGCTCGGCGCATGGCTCGATGAACCACATCGCCTTCAACATCCCGGCCGAGAAGTTCGACGAGTACGTCGCCAAGCTCGAGGCCAAGGGCGTGAAGCTGGGCAAGGTGCTCAACCACGACAATTCCGACGCCCAGGTCGCCGCCGAAATGCACGACGATGTCTTCGTGCGCTCAGTCTACTTCTGGGATCCGGACGGCGTGATGCTGGAGTTCGCGTCCTGGACCCACAACGGCTTCACCGAGCGGGACGTCGCCCATGAGGCGGTGGACGCCGAGGGCAAGAAGTCGCGGGCCGTGGTCCTGAAGGCCGAGACGATGCTCGCCGAGAACGACGAGCGCGCCTTCGAACCCGCGCAGTAGGCGCCTCGCACGTCAGCGCTGGCCGTCGCGGCGCGCCGCCGTGCGGTCGGCATTGACATTAATGCTTAGCAATCTAATGATGATGGCGACATCCTGTTGAGGGAAGCGCGGATGCACAGCCAGGCCCCAGACGCCTCGCCTTCGCCGCCGACCGGGCGCCTCGTAAGCGCCGCCCGCAACACCACCCAACCTAGAAGTCTGCACCACCACGATCTTGCGTAGCGGCGCCATCAACGCGAGGCAAAAGCGTCAAGTAAATTGACACTCAGCCCGCACCGGCGCAGAGAATTGCACAACGTTCGACCAACAGAACGACGTTATCGGGAACCAGAGGGGAAACGGCGATGATCGCCCGGATGCTACTTTCCACCACGATGCTCGTGAGCCTGTCCGCGGGCTCCGCCATGGCCGCCGAGGCGGACACGACCCAGCCCACCCTGGGCGAGGTCGTCGTCACCGCCCAGAAGCGGGCCGAGAAGCTGCAGGACGTTCCGATCTCGATGGAGGTGGTGTCCGGCGAGAAGCTCTCCGACTTCGCCACCAACGATTTCAAGCAGATGGTCAAGTTCGCGCCGAACGTCTCGGTGCAGACGACGGCCGGCAACGACACCATCTACATCCGCGGCTTCGGCTCGCCGCCGGCCAACTTCTCGTTCGACCAAGCGGTCAGCCTCTACATGGACGGCGTCTACGCCGGCCGTAACCGCCAGGCCCAGGCCCCGTTCTTCGACCTGCAGCGGGTGGAAGTGCTACGCGGTCCGCAGGGCGCTCTGTTCGGCAAGAACACCCCCGCCGGCGCCGTCAGCATCGTCTCGGCCGGCCCGACCTCGTCCTTCGAAGGCGGCGTGACCGCCCTCTACAACTTCAACCTCGAGGGCCCCGAAGTGTCGGGCTACGTCTCGGGCCCCATCAGCGACACGGTGGGCGCGCGCCTGGCGGTGAAGCTGTTGGACCAGGACGGCTACATCAAGAATCTGGCGACGGGTCACAAGGACCCGGGCAACAAGATGGCCCTGGCCCGCCTGAGCCTCCGCTTCACGCCCAGCGACACCTTCGACTACACGCTGAAGGCGGAATACAGCGATCGTCAGGTCAGCGGCGGCCTCACGGTCGCCAGCCCCCTGACCACGGGTCAGAAGCCCCGCAAGACGCGCTTCCTCGCCCAGTCGGCCCTGGGGCCGGAAGGCACCGAGGCCACGGCGTGGTTGGTGTCGGGCACCGGCAACCTGTCGCTCGGCGACTTCACGGTCACGTCGGTGACCGGCTACTCGTTCTTCCGATCGAACATCATCAACGGCTTCGACCAGACCAACCCGAACGGCGGCGCCAACGCGGCCAACAGCGTCTACAACAGCTATCCCGAGCACTTCCGCCAGTGGTCGCAGGAGGTTCGCCTGCTGTCGCCGACCGGCAAGAGGTTCGAGTACATCGTCGGCGCCTACTACGACACGGCGCTGTACCAGCTGACCCAGCTGGGCGGGTTCAACATCGCATCGCTGAACTACTTCGGCCTGCTCAACACCGAGTTCCGCCAGCGTAGCCAGTCGGTGTCGGTGTTCGGTCAGGGCACCTTCAACGTCAATGACGACCTGCGGGTGATCGGCAGCCTGCGCTACACCTCGACCGACAAGCGCGGCCACTTCTACGGCAAGCTACTGTACGGCCCCTTCGCGCTGCGCCCGGTGAACACCGTGGCCAACGGCAAGATCGACGGCGAGGACAACTGGGATCCGTCGGTGACGGTGCAGTACGACGTGGCGCCGCAGATCATGGTCTACGCCACCTACGGCCGCGGCTCGAAGTCCGGCGGGTTCGTCTCGAACACCTACGGCACGACCAACGCCACCTTCCAGTACAAGCCTGAGAAGTCGGAGAACATCGAAGCGGGTATCAAGTCGACCCTGGCCGACGGTCGCGTGGTGCTGAACGTCTCGGCCTACAAGACCAAGTTCACCGACCTGCAGGTGTCGGTCTACAACCCGACGATCTCGGCCTACCAGACGGGCAACGCGGCCAACGCCAGCTCGACCGGGCTGGAAGGGTCGGCGGCGTTCTATCCGGTAAGGGGCCTGGATATCACCATGGCCGCCGCCTACCAGGACGCCAAGTACGACGACTATCCGGGGGCGGCCTGCCTGGCCACCCAGCCGATCACGGAGTGCAATCCGGCGGTCCCGGCCAGCATCGCGGCCAACAACATCAAGGGCGCGCCGCTGCCGTACGTGTCCGACTTCAGCTACACCGCCTCGGCCCACTACAAGTACGAGTTCGGCAACGACATGGCGCTGGACACCACCATCGCCCTGAACGGCCGCTCCAAGTACTTCGACAGCGACAACCAGAGCCCGCTGTTCGGCCGCCAGAAGGGCTTCACCAAGATCGACGCCCGGGTCCAGTACGGCCCCAGCGACGAGCGGTGGCACGTGGCCGTGGTCGGCAAAAACCTCACGGACGAGCTCACCACCGGCAGCGCCTTCAACCTGCCGGCCCCGATCACGGCCGTGCCGCGCGCGATCCTCTACGTCGAGG
>JAIXTR010000601.1 GCA_027483845.1 Caulobacteraceae bacterium
TCCCTCAGAGCCACCCGCGCCGCTTGAACCAGAGAACCGGCAGGACCGCGGCAATCAGCATGGCGACCAGCGCCATGGGATATCCGGCGGCCCAGTGAAGCTCGGGCAGCACGTCGAAGTTCATCCCGTAGATCGAGGCGATCAGGGTCGGCGGCATGAAGACCACCGCCACCACCGAGAAGAACTTGATGATCCCGTTCTGCTCGATGTTGATGAGGCCGAGGGCCGCATCCAGCAGGAATGCCACGTGCGAGGACTGGTAGCCGGCGTGCTCGGTCAGGGACTGGCTGTCGCGCTGCAGGGCCCGCAGGTGCGCGCGGCATTCCGGATCGGCCGCCAGCTCTGTCGCCAGGCTGGCGTAGCTCAAGGTCCGCGCCAGGCTGACCAGGCTGTTTCGGGTGAGGGATGTCACCGACTGGGCGTGGGCGAGCTCGGTCAACAGAGGCCTGAAGTTGCCGGCCTTGGGTCGGTTGAAGATCGCCGTCGAGGCGTCCTTCACCTTGTCGCCCATGTCGTCGAGGGTGCGCGCCAGCCGCTCGATGACGGCGTCCATCAATCCCAGCAAGGCGGCGCTGCCACTGTCGAGGTGGCTGTCGGGCGCCCGCTCGGCGAAGACGGTGAAGGCGCGCAGGGGCTCGTAGCGCAGGGTCACGAGCAGACCCTTGGCCAGCACGAAGGTCACCGGCGTGGCGTGGTGGGCCTCGGCGTGGCTGTGGGCCAGCAGGGTGGCGGTCATAAAGGTCGCGCCGTCTTCCTGGTAGAGCCGGCTGGAGGGCTCCAGGGCCTCCATCTCCTCGACGGTCGGCAACTGGAGATCGAGGGCCGACTCGACGGCCAGCTCTTCCTCGCGGGTCGGCGTCAGCAGGTCGATCCAGATGACGTCGGGATCGGGTCGCCAGCCGGGGACCACCTGTTCCAGCTGAGCGGCGCGATGGCCGCGCCGAAGAACGTTGAGCATGGCCGGGCCTCCGCCCGCCCTTGTGGGCGTGCGTCGCGAACGGCGTCAACCGCCTGGGTCTAACGGGCGCTGTTGGAGTCGCCGCCGCCGGTGGCCGCGGCGATCAGGGCCGCGATCCGGTCGGTGGAATCGGCCGCCTGGCTCAGCACGCTGAGCGCGCCCTGGCCGGGTCGGACGGCGCCGGCCATCTGCGACGCGGCCGACTGGGCCACGGCGATGGCGCCGTTCTGGACCTTGGACATGCCCGAGGCGGCGATCATCCGCGCCGTGGCGTCGGGGTAGATGAAGCCGTGGGTGGAATAGGTGGAGCCGCCCAGGTCGCGGTTCGGGTCGTACCAGACCTTGACCTGGCTCCAGTCGCCCGACGGCGAGACGTCGATGACGGTGACGTCCTTCTCGACCTTGCCGCGCGAGCCTTCGATCGGGCTCCAGTTGGCGTGGGTGATCTGAACGACGCGATCGGTCAGCACCTGGCTGACGACGGCGACGTGACCCAGGCGCATCCGCGCCGTGGGCTTGAAGCACAGCACCGCGCCGGCGCGGGGCTGGAAACCGGTCTCGTATTTTCCGGAGGCCTGGCGCCACCAGGTCCAGGCGTCGCCGAAGATCTGCACGCCGGAAATCAGGCGGGCGAACGGCACGCATTGCCAATAGGTATCGGCCACCGCCCCTGCGGGCGTGAACGCGACGAAGGCCGCGGCGGCCAGGGAACCCAGAAGGGCCCGCGTCCGTTTCAGCATCTTCGGTGAACTCCCCGACACTACGAGCGAAGGGGTAACCGTATCTGCCTTGAGTGAAAAGAGGGTTTACGTCGCGCGGCGGGATGTCGCGCACGGTTTACTCACAGCTCCGCTCAGGCATGGCGCCAAACGGTCGTATGACCGCGCCAGTCATTCCCAGCAAAGACCCAGTCCAAATCCGCCGCTCAAGAAAACTATTGCGGCACGCTTGCGGAACATGGCGTATTTGAGCTGAAGTTAACTTGAATTCAGCCGCCCCCTTAACGCCTTGTAATTTTTTCTAGTCTTTGGGTCACGGGTCGGTAACAAGCCGAAACAAGAGCTGGGAGCGGCGGCCCAGGCGTTCGCCAAGACTCGCCTAAGAGGAGAAAATAACCATTCACGAGCCCGTGAGCGGCAGCACCCATGCTCAAAAAAGCAGCGTTCGAGAAAGTCGCCGCGCGCCCTAGTCATACGCGTATCATCCAACTAGATACATGTACGAATTCCGCTGGAGGGACTGATGGATATCGCTGCGCTTGTCGCTGACCCAGCCGCCTGGGCGGCGCTGATCACACTCGTGGTGATGGAGGTGGTGCTGGGGATCGACAATCTGATCTTCATCTCGATCCTCTCCAACAAGCTGCCCGAGCATCAGCGGGCGCGGACCCGCCGGATCGGCATCGCGCTGGCCCTGATCATGCGCCTGGCTCTGCTCTCGACCCTGGCCTTCATCGTCGGCCTGACGCAGCCGGTGTTCTCGCTGCCCTGGAGCGGGCCGGTGGGCGCGCATGGCGAACCCAGCTTCGAACTGAACTTCTCCTGGCGCGACCTGATCCTGATCGCCGGCGGCCTGTTCCTGGTGTGGAAGGCGACCGTCGAGATCCACGAGAAGGTCGATCCGGTCCCGAACCACAAGGCCGCCGACCCCAAGGCGCAGGTGATCACCAACGCCGGCGCCGCGATCTTCCAGATCATCATGATCGACTTGGTGTTCTCGATCGACTCGATCCTGACCGCCGTCGGCATGACCGATCACCTGCCGATCATGGTGACCGCCGTGATCATCGCCGTGGCCGTGATGCTGATCGCCGCCGACCCGCTGGCCAACTTCATCGACAAGAACCCCACGGTGGTCATGCTGGCCCTGGGCTTCCTGCTGATGATCGGCGCGGTGCTGATCGCCGACGGCTTCGGGGTCCACGTGCCGAAGGGCTACATCTACGCCGCCATGGCCTTCTCGGCCGGGGTCGAAATCCTGAACATGCTGGTCCGGCGGAAGAAGCCGGCGGTCGAGGACAAGACCCTGCACTGAGGCACGGCTGATGATGAGGGGGTCCGCTCAATACTCCGGGATGACCCCCTCCCCCGCTTCGCGGTCCCCCACCCACGACGGGGAAGGAATTACAGGAAGCTGTAGGGGTCGATGTCGATGGCGACGCGGATCTGGCCCGGGGGTCTGACCCGCGCCCGCCAGGCGGCCATGTAGGCCGACAGATCCACCCCCCGGTCGGCGCGGACCAGGAAGCGCTTGCGGCGACGCCCGCGGATGAGGCCGAGCGGCGCATCGGCCGGCCCATAGACCTCCACCCCGGGCGTGTTCGGGGCGGCCTGGGCCATGCCCTGCACGAAGGCGTCGAGCTGGGCGATGTCGGGCCCCGAGGCGACGACCGCCGCAAGCCGGCCGAAGGGCGGCAGGCCCGCCAACTCGCGCTCGCCCATCTCGGCGGCGACGAAGGCGTCGCGGTCCTGGGCTTTCAACGCCTGCATCACCGCGTGCTCGGGGGCGTAGGTCTGCAGCAGCGCCCGGCCCGGCCGATCGCGGCGGCCGGCCCGGCCGGTGGCCTGGGCCAGAAGCTGGTAGGTCCGCTCGGCCGCTCGCAGATCGCCGCCGCGCAGGCCGAGGTCCGCGTCGACCACGCCCACCAGGGTCAGGTTCGGGAAGTTGTGCCCCTTGGCCGCCGCCTGGGTGGCGACCAGGATGTCGATCTCGCCGGCCGCCATGGTCTCCACCATCCGTCGCGCCTCGCGGGCGTCGAAGACGGTGTCGGAGGAGAAGACGGCGATCCGCGCGTCCGGGAACAGCGCTCGCGCCTCTTCCTCCACCCGCTCCACCCCTGGCCCGATGGAGACGAGGCTGTCCTTGGCGCCGCAGTGCGGACAGGCGGCGGGCTTGGGCATGGAGAAGCCGGTCAGGTGACAGACCAGGCGGCCGGTGTAGCGGTGCTCGACCAGCCAGCTGTCGGTGTCGGGGGCGCACAGCCGCTCGCCGCAGGCCTTGCAGAGCACCAGCGGCGCATAGCCCCGGCGGTTCAGGAACAGCAGGGTCTGTTCCCCCCGCGCCCAGGTCTCGGCCATGGCGGCGACAAGCGGCGGCGACAGCCAGCGGCCCGCCTCGGGCGGCGTCTGGCGCAGGTCGATGAGCGTGATGTCGGGCAGCTGCGCGGTCCCGTGCCGGGCCGAGAGCCGCAGCCAGGCGTAGCGGCCGGTCTCGGCGTTGCGCAGGCTCTCCAGCGACGGGGTGGCCGAGGCCAGCACAACGGCCGCATCCTCGATCCGGCCCCGCACCACCGCCAGGTCACGGGCGTGGTAGATGAAGCCTTCCTCCTGCTTGAACGAGCCGTCGTGCTCCTCGTCGACGACGATCAGCTTGAGGCGGCGGAACGGCAGGAACAGCGCGGACCGGGCGCCGACCACGATCCGGCAGGCGCCGGCGGCTACCGCCTCCCACACCCGGCGCCGCGCGGGCGGGGCCACGTCGGAGTGCCATTCGCCCGGCTGGGCGCCGAACCGCGCGGCGACGCGGGCGATCACGGCCTGGGTGAGCGCGATTTCCGGCAGCAGGATCAGGACCTGGGCTTCGGGATCGGCGGCGAGCGCGGCGGCGGCGGCCTCGAGATAGACCTCGGTCTTCCCCGAGCCGGTGACCCCGTCCAGGAGAGTGACGCCGAAGCCGGCGACGGCGGCGGCCTTCAGCGCGTCGGCCGCCGCGGCCTGACTCTCGTTCAAGGTCGCGCCGGTGAGGCTGAGGTCGGGGGCGTCGAACCGCGCCTCGGCCACGACCTCCCGCGTCGCCAGCACGCCCTCGTCGATCAGGCCCTTGACCACGCCGCTGGACACACCGGCGGCCCGGGCCAGGTCGGCTGGCGGCATCGGCGTCGCCGCGGCGGCCAGCACCTTTGTCCGGGCGGGGGTGGATCGCGCGGGCGGCGCGCCGGTGAGCTCCACGACTCGGACCGGGCGCGGCTTGGGCGCACGGGCGCCACGAAGCGCGATGGCCAGGGGCTGGCCCGGCGCATCGACGGCATAGCGCGCAGCCCACTGGACGAAGGCCACCGTGCCCGGCGGCAGGCGCGGATCGTCCAGGCGTTCCGCCACCGGCTTCAAGGGCCGATTGCCGCCGAGGGCGTCGCGCAGTTCGACCACCACGCCCCGGATCAGCCGCGGCCCCAGGGGCACCGCCACCTGATCCCCCGGCTCCAGCGCCATGCCTTCAGGCTCGGCGTAGTCGAACGCCTCCGGCAACGGCATGGGAAGGAGGACGGAGGCGATGCGGCTCATGGTTTGCGCTTGGGGGCTTCGCAGCTACAAGCGCCCTGAACAAGATCAAAGATCGCCAAGCGCCAGGGTCAGAATATGCAGCTCTTCCTCGACACCACCGACACCGCCGTCCTGAAGGATCTGGCCACCACCGGCCTGGTCGACGGGGTGACGACGAACCCGTCGCTGATCGCGAAGTCCGGCCGCAACATGCTGGACGTGATCGCCGAGATCTGCGGCCTGGTGGACGGGCCGGTCTCGGCCGAGGTCGCTGCCATGGACCTGGACGGCATGCTGGCCGAGGGCCGCAAGCTGGCCAGCGTGGCGCCGAACGTGGTGGTGAAGGTGCCGCTGACGCGCGAAGGGCTGATGGCGACCCGCGAGTTCTCGGCGGAGGGCATCCAGACCAACGTCACCCTCTGCTTCTCGGCCGCCCAGGCCCTGCTGGCGGCGAAGTCGGGCGCGACCTATGTCAGCCCCTTCATCGGACGGCTGGACGACCATGGCGCCGCCGGCATGGACCTGATCACCGAGATCCGGGCGATCTACGACAACTACGGCTTCGACACCGAAATCCTGGCCGCGTCGATCCGGACGGCCGCCCATGTGACCGAGGCCGCCCTGGCCGGGGCCGACTGCGCGACCATTCCGACCGACGTCTTCCAGGCCCTCTTCAAGCATCCGTTAACCGAACGCGGGCTCCAACAGTTCATGGCGGACTGGGCCAAGACGGGTCAGTCCATCTTGTAAGGGTTGAGCGCATGGACGGGTCGCAGGGTGAGTTCTCTTTCGGTGACGCCCCGACGCCTGCCCCGGCGAAGGCGAAACCGGCTCCGCGCGCGGGGCTGGCGATGACGCCGCCGACGACCGCCCCCGATCCGGCTGCCGTGCGCCGCTTCCTGGCGGACAACCCCGACTTCCTGAAAGCCGACCAGGGGCTGCTGGCGGAGCTGGGCCTGACGGTCGCCGCGGGAAATGTGGTCGAGTTCGCGCCCATGGCCCGCGTCCACGCCGCCCACCAGCGCGAGGCCGAGCAGCGGGCCCTGCTGGAAGAGACCGCCCGCGCCAACTTCGCCGCCCAGGCCCAGACGCACGGCGCGGTCGTGGACCTGCTGGACGCGCGCAACCTGGCCGACCTCGCCCGCCGGGTCGACGACCTGGCCAAGGCCCGCTTCGGCCTGACCGCCGGGATCGTGGCCCTGGAGAGCGAGGGCCTACCGCCCGCCGGCTGGAAACATCTGGTGGCCGGCCAGGTCGACCTGATCCTGGACGGACCGCGCCGGATGGCCCGCATGGGGTTCGCGCCGACGGCGCTGGGCCTGTTCGGACCCGAGGCCGGCGAGGTCCGTTCGATGGCCATGGTGCGGATGGCGATCTGGGAGCCGTCGCGGCAGGGCCTGCTGGCGTTCGCCTCGTCGAGCCCCGACAACTTCACCCCCGACATGGGCGCCGAGCTGGTCGCGTTCCTCGCCCGCGTCGTCGAGCGCACGGCGGAGCGATGGCCCCTCCTCTGACCGCCCTCCAGGCGCGGGCCGCCTGGCTCGACCATCTCGCGAACGAGCGCCGCGCCTCGCCGCGGACGCTGGAGGCCTATGGCTTCGCGGCCAACCGCTACATCGCCTTCCTGGAACGGCATCGCGGCGAGCGCCTGACGGTAAAAGGGCTGACCAAGGTGTCCGCTGGCGACGTCCGCGCCTGGCTGGCCCACCTGCGCGCGGGGGACCGCCCCCTGTCGCCCCGGTCGCTCAGCCAGTCGCTGTCGGCGATCCGTACGTTCCACCGCTTCCTGGACCGGCGCCTGGACGCGCCCAACGCGGCGATCGGCCTGGTTCGCGGGCCTCGGGTGACGCCGGGCGTGCCGCGGCCGATCACCGAGGACCAGGCGGCGGGCTTGCTGGAAGAGCCGGCGCTGGATCCCGACCGGGAGGACTGGGAGGCGGCACGGGACCAGGCGGTCCTGACCCTGCTCTACGGCTGCGGCCTGCGGATCTCGGAGGGCCTGTCCCTGCGGCGCGGCGACGCCCCGCTGGCCGATACGCTTCGCATCACCGGCAAGGGGTCGAAGACCCGGATGGTCCCGGTGCTGCCCGTGGTGCAGACCGCGGTGGCGCACTATCTGGCGCAGGTTCCGTTCATCCTGCCGCCGGAGGGCCCGCTGTTCGTGGCCAAACGGGGCGGCGCCTTGAGCCCCCGGCACGTGCAGCACACGGTCCAGATGCTTCGCGGCCGGCTGGGCCTGCCGGCCAGCGCCACGCCCCATGCGCTTCGCCACTCGTTCGCGACGCACCTGCTGGGCGCGGGCGCGGATCTCCGCTCGATCCAGGAACTGTTGGGCCACGCGTCGCTGTCGACGACGCAGCGCTATACCGCGGTGGACGCGGCGGCCCTGCTGGGCGCCTACAGCCGGGCGCATCCGCACGCCTGAGGGCGCGGGTGGAGGTTGGGAGGCTAGCGTCCCACCTCGTAGCCGACCACCAGGGGCGCGGCGCAGCCATCGATCGTGCGCGCGACGGCCTTCTCGTGATTGGCCTTGGGCAGCTGGCCCAGCGCGGAGGGCCTCGCCCGGCCGTCGTCGCGGTAGAGGAGCGCCCGGTCGGCGATCTCGTAGCGGCCGGCGGCGCAGACGTCCGACGGCTGCGCGGCCAGAAGGCGTGGGACGACAAGGACCCGGGGCTTGGCATCGGCGGCCGGGGCCGCGGCGACGGTCATGGCGGCGAACAGCGCTATCATGGCGACCTCACATCTGCACAATCCTGAGGCGAGGCTGACAGCTATCCGACGGGGCGCCAAATTAACAATCGGCGGCGGCGCTGGCGTTCACGGCCGCAGGAATCGCAGCCAGGCGACGCCGCCATCCTCGCCGGCCTCGACACATCGAAAACCCTCGCGGACGTAGAAGGCCTGGGCGCCCAGGTTCGCGGCCTGGCATTTCAGCGACAGGCGCCCGCCGGTCGCGGCCAGCACGTGGTGCAGCAGCGCCTTGCCGATCCCTCGGCCCCGCTCGGTCACATAGAGGGAATGCAGGAACTGCTGCGGCCGGTAGAGCGCCGCCAGACCCAGGATCTCGCCGGCTTCGACCGCCACGAAGATCTCCTCGTCGCGGGCGGCGGCGAGGAAGTCCTCGGCGCGGTGCCGCTCGGGCGGGAGCCAGGTGAACGTGTCGCGCAGGACGCGCACATAGAGCCCAGCGCAGACCGCCAGCTCCTCCGGGCGCGCCCGCCGCAGCGTCAGACCTGATGTCAGGCCTGCATCGTCCACCCTTCGACTCCCATGGCCGCCTGACGCAGCGCCTCGGAGCGCGTCGGGTGGGGGTGGCTGGTGCGCGCCACATCCTCGGACGCCGCCCGGAATTCCATGGCCACGCCGTATTCGCCGACCATCTCGCTCACGTGCGGACCGATCAGGTGGGCGCCCAGGACCTCGTCGGTGGTCGCATCGGCCAGGACCTTCACGAAGCCCTCGGTCTCATGGTTGATCTTGGCGCGGCTGTTGGCGGTGAAGGGGAACTTGCCGACCTTGTAGGCGCGGCCCTCGGCCTTCAGCTCTTCCTCGGTCTTGCCGACCCAGGCCACCTCGGGAACGGTGTAGACCACGCTGGGAATGAGGCCGTAGTTCACATGGCCCGCCTTGCCCGCGATGCTCTCGATGCAGGCGACCGCCTCGTCCTCGGCCTTGTGCGCCAGCATCGGGCCGTGGGTGACGTCGCCGATCGCCCACACGCCGGGCGCCGAAGTCTTCCAGTGGTCGGTCTCGATGAAGCCGCGCTTGTCCGGGGTGATCCCGACGGTCTCGAGCCCCAGGCCGTCGGTGAACGGACGCCGGCCGATCGCCAGCAGCACGTAGTCGGCCTCGAGGGTCTGCGCCTCGCCGCCGGCGACGGGTTCGTAGGTGAGGGTGACGCCGGTCTTGCTGGCCTTGGCGCCGGTGACCTTGGAGCCGAGCTTGAACTCCATGCCCTGCTTGGTGAGCGCGCGCTGGAAGGTCTTGGCGACCTCGGCGTCCATCCCGGGGGTGATGCGGTCCAGGAATTCGACGACCGTGACCTTGGCGCCGAGCCGGCGCCAGACCGAGCCCAGTTCCAGGCCGATGATGCCCGCGCCGATCACGACCAGGTGGCCGGGGACCTCCGGCAGCACCAGGGCGCCGGTGGAATCCACGATCCGGGTCTGGTCGACCTCGACCCCCGGCAGGCCGGACGGCAGGGAGCCGGTGGCGATGACGATGTCCTTGCCCGA
>JAIXTR010000081.1 GCA_027483845.1 Caulobacteraceae bacterium
GCCCGACATGCCGAAGTAGAACCGGCGGCGGCAGGGAAACTCCGCCTTGTCGAGCGCCTTGTTCTGGGTGACGTCGAAGCGCCAGAACTCGCAGCGCTGGTTCCCGAGGTCGCCGTTGACCGCCACCGTGTAGCCTTCCTTGCCGTCCGGCGAGACCTCGAGCCCGGCCAGCGCCTTGGGCGATGGGCCGATGGGCGAGAAGGTGAACTTGCGGGTGTCCAGGTCCAGCCGGGCGATGCCGAAGGTCCGGTTGTGGACGTAGGGGTCCTCGGTCTCGAACAGCGACACGAACTGTCCCGGCGTCTGGAGGCGTTCCACGCCGCCGCCGAAGCTGACGTCCTGCATGCCCGGCGCCTCGGGCTTGGAGAGGTCGAAGTGGTCGACGGTCTTCAAGTCGGCGGTGTTGACCACGATCACCTTGTCGCGGAAGGCGTAGAGCGTCTTGCCGTCCGGCGACAGCATCAGCCCGCCGCGGTAGCTGAACTTCTGGTCTTCCGGTTCCAGATCGGCGGCGCGGACCACCTCCTTCTTCTGGAGATCGACCACCATGAACTGCTGTTTGCCGATCCGGTAGCTGTCCAGGCCTTTGTCCATCTTCGTGCCGAGGACATAGAAGTAGCGGCCGGTGGCGTCCGGCACGCCGCCGGTGAAGCGGTAGCGGACCGTGGGCGTGTTCAGGCTGAAGCTGTTGACAATCTTGCGGGTCGCCACGTCCATCACCTCGATCCCGCTGGTGGTGATCGTGGTGACGTAGAGCAGCTTGCCATTGTCCGAGAGCCTGAGGCTCATCGGCAGGCCGGTCGCCAGCGTGACCTCCTGCGTGACCGTACCCTTGGCCTCGTCGATGGCCATGACGTGATTGGGATAGCCGCCCAGGAACATGGTTCCCGCCTGAGCCGGGCTCAGGGTGGCGATAGCCGAACACAGGGCGATGAAACCTAGCCAGGGCGTCTTCATGCGACGGGCTCGTCCTTGGGAGGGGCAGGGGATCAGGGGAAAACCAGGTCCAGCTTGCGCCAGTCCTTGGTGGCGATGGCGCAGTTGCTGGCCCAGTCCGGCGAATAGTTGACGTGGTCGGCGACCTGGACCGGCCAGAAGCAGGTGACGTAGCAGTCGTAGATGTCCCGCTCGACCGGCTGGCACAGCCCGGCGGTGCCGCCGGCGGCGTCGACCTCCCAGCCCGGAGAGAAGGACAGCGAACATCCCATCGGGATGTGCGGCGTCTTCGATTTGCCGTCGGGTTGCTGTTGCAGCGCGACGACATCCTCCTCGGTCATGGAGGCGGCCTGGTCGATACGCTCCGCCTTTTTGTTGATCGGCCGGAGATGCTTCATGTCAGCGCCTTTCGTTCAGCGAAGCGTTCCAGGAACTGCGGGTTCTGCGCGCTGACCGCGCCGTAGATGCGCAGGCAGGTGTCGGTCCACTGCCGGATCCAGTCGCAGTAGTGCAGGTTGGCGTGGCCGGTGTCGCCGTAGCGGACGAAGGCCTCATGGTGGCAGCCGCCGGCGCAGAGCGGGCGGGCCCAGCAGGTCTGGCACTCATACTTGGCGCTGACGTGCCCGCGGGTGAGGAAGTCTTCCCGCTTTTCCTGGTCGACCCCACTGGAGACGTGACCGAGGGTGTGGGAGTCCGCATCCGTGAAGCGGTGGCAGGGGGACAGGTCGCCCGAGGGGCTGACGCCCAAGAGGCCCAGGCCCGCGCCGCAGGGATGCGACTTGTTCACGCCCTGGATCAGCTCGCCGATCGTCTCACTGACGTTCGAGAAGCCGTGGCGCTGGCCGCGCAATGCATAGGCCAGCCACTCGTCCGCCAGCTCGTGGAACTGGGCCAGGACTCCGTCCATGCCCGTATCGTCGATGGCGTAGGACTGGTCGCCATTGCTGGTCACCGGCGCGAAGCCGATCTCGTCGAAGCCCAGGTCATCCTTCAGGTGGCGGTAGATCCGCACCACGTCGGTGACGCCGTCCGTCAGGGTGACCCGCGCGGTGATGGCCCGGGTGTTGTGCCGCGCAATCAGCCGGCGCAACCGGGGCTCGATCACGGCGTAGGTTCCGCGCCCGCGCTTGTCGACGCGGCGCTTGTCCTGCAGGTCCGGCGGGC
Organism: Caulobacteraceae bacterium; assembly: GCA_027483845.1. Lineage (GTDB taxonomy): Bacteria > Pseudomonadota > Alphaproteobacteria > Caulobacterales > Caulobacteraceae > Phenylobacterium. The sequence goes on from JAIXTR010000081.1 coordinate 2,101, forward strand.
CGTCCATGCTGACCGTGACGCCGATCTCGTTGTCGGCCAGGAACTCGATGATCTCGTCGGTCAGCAGGGTCGCGTTGGTGGTCAGGCTGAAGCCGATACCTCGGCCCTGGAGCGCCGCCTGCTCCCGCGCGTACTCAACCACCTGCCGCAGCAGCTTGAAGTTCATCAGCGTCTCGCCGCCGAAGAACGTGATGTGGACCGCTTGCCGTCCGGTGGATTGCGCCAGCAGGAAGTCCACCGAGGCGGTGGCGGTCTCCAGCGTCATGTACTTGGGCTTGCCGTTCGGCGTGGCGATCTTGTCTGCGCCGAACTCGTAGCAATAGGTGCAGGCGAGGTTGCACTGGTTGGTGATGTTCAGCACCAGCGCCTGGAGCGGGAAGTCGGCGGGCGGGGTCGGAGGGCCGGCGGGCGTCGCCGGGCTCTCCGTGTCGGAGACGATCCCGCGGACGTAGCGCAGCTCGCCCAGCAGCTCGTCCGCGTCGGCGCGGGCGTAGCCCTGCTCGACGAGGGCGTCGGCCAGCTCGGCGTAGGACATCTCCTGCTCGCCCAGCCGGCGGAGAACCGCGCGGGCGCCGTCGTCGAGGGCGAACACGGCGCCCGCGGTGACGAGGTAGATGAAGTCCTGACCCGCCGCCTGGAACTCGTGCAGCTCACCCCGCCGGTAGCGGGTGGAGGCCATGGGGATCATGTGGGTCATTGCATCGCCTCCGCCTGGTCCCAGCGCTTGTAGGTCGGCACGGTGACGACGAGGTACGCCTTGCCGACCAGCGGGCGGCCGAACTTGTCCTTGGCGTCCTTGGCCGTGGCGACCACCCAGACGTCGCCGTAGTTGTTGCGGCCGAACTTGCGCTTCGGGTTCGGGCCTTCCGTGGCCGGCGTGAACAGGGCCGTGGGGCTCAGCACGCCGACATAGTTCGTGTCGTCATCGTAGGTGACCGTGTGGAATTCCTCGAGGCTCCAGGTCACCGGGACCGGGCCCAGGGCGACGTCGTCGCTCGTCTTGGGCTTGCCGTCGGGACCGTTGGCGTAGCCCGTGACCTCGAACTGCCCGTAGCCCTTGTCGAACTTGAGACCGCCCAGGCGGGCCAGCGAGGTTTCCGGCGTGACCTTGAGATAGTCGATGGTCTCGTAGACCGGCAACGCCTTGACCAGCACGGCGCCCTTCACCGCCACGTCGCGCTGGCCGGGGACGGCCTTGTCGGCGACGTCGGCGGTCACCACCAGTTCGCGCGGGCCGGCCGAAACCACCTTGGTGACCGTGACGCCGGCGCCCAGGTCGATGTCCGCGGGGACCACCTTTGCCGGCAGATTGTCGCCGAAGATGCGCACGGACACCTGCTTCGAGCCGGCCTTGAGCGCCGAGGGCAGGACCGCGGCGACCGTCGGATCAGCCGAGGCGCGGGTCAGGGTCACGTCGAAGCCGAACTCGTGGTAGGCGCCCCAGAACCAGCGGCCCTGGGCCATCTTCTGATCGGGCGCGAACCACATGACTTCGCGTTCGGCATTGCGAGGGTCGTCGGGCGAGCTCGCGCCGCCGCCCTCCGAGCCGCCGCGCCAGCTGTAGCCGCCGTAGATCACGCCCTGGCTCTTGCGTGTGATGACCGCACCGGTCTGCAGCGACCGAAGCGTGGTCGTGGTGACGAAGCGGTCCGCGTCCTTGCCCGGGCTGATGGTCATCTCGCCCAGGTACGGCCCCTTGCCGGGCAAGGTGGCGGAGACCAGCCACTTGCCCGCCAGACGTGGCGAGCGGATGCGCGGCGGCCAGCTGGCCCACTCGGGCGTGTGCAGGGGAGCCTTTTCGGCCAGCCAGTTCAGGGCGACCTGACCGGGCAGCAGCGGCTTTCCGTCAGGCCCCGGAGTCGGCGTCGCGCCGGGGGCTGGGCGATTGTACTGGGCCTCGGCCTGGGAGTAGAGCGCCACGTGCATGTTCTGCAGCAGGGCCCATTCGCGCTTGCTCCGACGCGACGACAGCGGCTGGGCGAAGGCGTGGCACGCGGCGCAGGCCTGACGGACCGTCTCGTTGGGAATGTTGGTTTCGTCGACCAGCCGGTTCTCGGGCAGGTACATGACGGGCTTGGCTTCTTCGGGCGCGAGACCGTGATGGGTTCCGAGGTACTGGACGATCCGGCGGGCCTCTTCC
>JAIXTR010000036.1 GCA_027483845.1 Caulobacteraceae bacterium
CGTGGAGACCCGGTCACCGGCCTTGAAACGCGTGACCCCCGGCCCGACCGCCTCGACGTAGCCGCAACCGTCGGAGAAGGGCGTGATGATGTCGTTGGCCGTGGCCGCCGCGCGACCGTACATGCCGTGGATCATGAGGAAGTCGCGGTAGTTGAGCGAACAGGCCTTCATCCGCACCAGCACCTGGCCGTGGCCGGGCGTCGGATCAGGGGTCTCGACCACCTGGATGGCGTCCGGACCCCAGGGGGCGGTGACGTTGAGCGCGCGCATGTAAAATCCTCCGATTGCGCGCATCATGGCGCTGCCGCGAGCGGCGGCAACCGTGTCGCCACGTCATCCGCCGCTACGTTATCCCCGGGCGGCCGGCAGCACCGGCGAGGGTCCCCACTGGGCCGGGTCGTGGCCGAAGACCATGACCGTCTCGGCCGATCGCAGCGCCAGAAGGTGATCCAGCGACTGATTCATCGCATCATGGTCAGCGGTCGCGGGAAACCGTCGACTCTCGACGACCCCCTGATGATAGCAGGCGTCGCCGACCAGCAGGTGATCCCCCTGCCCACTCCGCACCCGCAGGGACTGGTGCCCCGGCGTATGGCCATAGCTGGGGATGCAGACCGCCGCGCCGTCGCCGAACAGGTCGTGCTCGCCGTCGATCAGCCGCACCTCGTGGCCGAGGTCGAAAAAGCGCTTGCGAAGGCCGTAATGCTGGGACGCCTCACGCTCGAACCCGGCCGTCCACTCGGCGCGCTGGACCACCACCGTCGCATTGGGCAGTTCGCGCAGGCCGCCCACATGGTCGAAATGCAGGTGGGACAGCACGGCGTAACGCACCCGCGCCGGATCGATGTCCAGCCGATGCAGGTGCGCCGTAAGCGTCTCCTCCGGCGTCAGGCTCACGTCCATGCCCTGGGTCCGCAGCGCCACGAGATAGCTCTCGTCGCGGTCGCACATCGTCGCGGGCACGCCGCAGTCGAACAGCGCAAGGCCATCGGGATGGTCGATGACGTAGAACGGGATCGGCACGCTCACCCGCTCGGCGTCCATGCCCATGCCTGCGCCGGAGCTGTGGAACTGGCCGCAGACGCAGCCGAACAGGCGAACGGTCATGGAAGCCCCCTCAAGCCGGATCCAGTTTCCGGACCCCGTACAGGCGCATCGCGCCAACCAGGCCCGCCGCGCACATGGCGGTCATCAGGAAATAGCCCTGGGCGCCGAACCTGTCGAACAGCGGCCCCGACGCCAGGGTCGCCAGACCCATCAGCATGCCGCTCGACAGCGCCGAATTCAACGCCTGGGCCGCTGACGCGGTCTGCGGCGTCGACAGTCGCTCGATCAGCTGCAGCGACGCCAGGAACGTCGCGGCATAGCTGAGGACGTGGAGGATCTGCAGCGGGAACAGCAGCCAGAGCGGCGGCGCGAAGGCCAGCGCCGTCCAGCGGATCATCGCCGCCACGCCGCCCAGCACCAGCAGGTTGCGGGGTCCGACCCGCCACCGCCAGAGCTCCATGAACCACATGAAGGCGACCTCGGCTGCAACTCCCACCGCCCACAGCACGCCGGTCATGCTCTCGGGCAGCCCCTGCGCTTTCCAGACCAGGGTCGAGAAGCTGTAGTAGAAGGCGTGGGCCGACTGGATCAGGCCTGCGGCGATGGCCGCGGTCATGAAGGCGCGATCCCGGAGCAGCGCCCCGATCCCGGCGAAGCGATCCGCCGCGCGCGGAGCCTCCCCGGCCTCATGCACCGGATCCGGCGGGAGCAGGAACCGAGCGGCCAGCGCCGTCAGCGCAACGGCGGCGGTGATCCACACTAGCACCAGGTCGGGCGAGCCCCAGGTCAGCACGGCGCCCATGACCACATTCGCCACGATGAACGCCACCGAGCCGATGCCCCGCGGCCAGCCGAAGTTGAAGCCGTCACGGCGGGCGCGGTTCAGAACGATCACGTCGGTCAGCGGCGAGATGGTCGAAAACGCCGACGAGGCGGCGAACCAGACCAGCGTCCAGCCCGCGAACCCCAACGGCAGAACCATCAGGGCGTAGGCCGCCGCCACGCCCAGGCTCATGAAACTCAGCGCTGTCCGCCGCAGCTTGAAGCTGTCCGCCCAGACCGCCAGCAGCGGCGCGGTGAACGCCCGCGCCAGCATCGGCAACGACAGGATCAGCCCGATCTGCGCGCCGGATAGTCCATGGTGGGCGAACCAGACGGGCATGTAAGGCGACGCCGCGCCGGTCCCGACGAAGATCGCCGAGTAGAAGAGGCCGAGGCGGACGGGCAGCGACATTCCTCCGACATATACGGAGTCGATGCAGGATCGGTCGACACGCCGCGCTGGCCGCGTAATGTCTTCCTGAACAACGATAAGGGAGGCCGCCATGGACCGGACGAACAGCCAGGACCGCGCGCTGCGGGAGCGGGCCGCGGCGGTGATCCCCGGCGGGATGTACGGCCACCAGTCCGTGGGCCTGCTGCCGGACGACTACCCCCAGTTCTTCCAGCGCGGCGAAGGCGCCCACCTCTGGGACGCGGACGGCAAGCGCTACCTCGACTACATGTGCGCCTACGGTCCCAACCTGTTCGGCTACGCAAACCCCGAGATCGACGCCGCCTATGTGCGCCAGCTTGGCCTGGGCGACACCCTGACCGGTCCCACGGCGCTGATGGTGGAGCTGGCCGAGGCGCTGACCGGCATGGTCAGCCACGCCGACTGGGCGATCTTCTGCAAGAACGGCACGGACGCCACGACCATGGCGCTGACCACCGCCCGGGCGCACACCAAGCGCCGGATCGTCATCCGGGCGCGCGGCGCCTACCACGGCGCAATCCCGTGGTGCACGCCGCGGCCGGCCGGGGTGATCGACAGCGACCGGACCCACCAGATCTTCTGCGATTACAACGACGTCGCGAGCCTGGAGGCCGCGGTGGCCGAGGCCGGCGATGACCTGGCCGCCATCTTCGCCGCGCCGTTCAAGCACGACGCCTTCATCGATCAGGTCGACCCGGACCCCGCCTACGCCCGCCGCGCCCGCGAGCTCTGCGACCAGACCGGCGCCCTGCTGATCGTCGATGAGGTCCGCGCCGGCTTCCGCCTGTCGCGGGACTGTTCCTGGAGCCGGATCGGCGTCGAACCTGACCTGTCGTCCTGGGGCAAGTGCCTGGCCAATGGGCATCCGCTCTCCGTCCTGCTCGGGAACGACAAGGCGCGGGCCGCCGCCGCCTCGATCTATGTGACCGGCTCGTTCTGGTTCCAGGCGGCGACCATGGCCGCCGCCCTGGAGACCCTGCGGCTGATCCGCGAGACCGACTATCTGGAGCGGATCACCACCCTTGGCGACGCGCTCCGCGCCGGCCTGGACGAACGGGCCAAGGCGGCGGGCTTCGGCTTCCGCCAGACGGGCCCTGGGGTCATGCCCCTGTTCCTGTTCGACGAGGATCCTGACCTGCGCAAGGGCTTCTGCTTCGCCTCCGAGATGCTGAGCCGTGGGATCTATGTGCATCCCTGGCACAACATGTTCCTCTGCGCCGCCATGACCGACGCCGACATCGCCCAGACCCTCGACGCCGCCGAGGGCGCGTTCGGGGCGCTGAAACGCCAGGTGCGCGAGCTCGCGCCGGTCGAGAAACTCGCCTTCCTTTCCGCTGGAGCCCGTTGATGGACGATTATTCCGAGTACGACGGCCTGGGTCTGGCCGACCTGGTCGCCCGCAAGCAGGTGACCCCCTCCGAGCTGGTCGAAGCGGCCATCGCGCGGATCGAGCGGCACAACCCAACCCTCAACGCGGTGGTGTACAAGGGCTACGACGACGCGCGGACGTGGGCGGCCGGCGACCTGCCGGATGGGCCGTTCAAGGGCGTCCCCTTCCTGATCAAGGACCTGGGCGCCCAGGTCCAAGGCTGGCCGCGCAGCTCCGGCAGCAA
>JAIXTR010000487.1 GCA_027483845.1 Caulobacteraceae bacterium
ACTATGCCGTTGCGGTGTTGCCGCTCTACGACGACGGGACGACCGTGCTGGTTGGTCAGCATCGGTTTCCGGCCGGCGATTACAGCTGGGAGATCCCTGAGGGCGGCGGACCGCTGGGCCAGGATCCCCTCGAGAGCGCGAAGCGGGAACTGGCGGAGGAGACGGGACTGGCGGCGGCCGAGTGGCACGAGGTCATGCGGACGCAGCTTTCGAACTCGGTCACCGATGAGCAGATGTTCGGCTATCTGGCGTTGGGCCTTACCCGGGCGCGCGCCGGCCAGGAGATGGACGACACCGAGGCGCTGGAGACCGTCCGCGTGCCATTCCGCGAGGCCCTGGACGCCGCGATGGCCGGGCATATCAAAGATATGCTGACGGTGGCGATGCTGCTCAAGGCTTACCATATGGCTCGCGAAGGGCTTTTGGCGCCCGCGCTGGCGCGCGCCATGCTAGGTTAGGGGGCACGCCAATGGGGCGGGAGGAAGCGATGAGTCAGCGCCTGGAAGTCGTGGATCCAGCCACGCCGCCGCCTGTCTGGGCCGCCCTGCGCAATGAGGCCTATGCCGGGGCCAAGGCCGAGTCGGCGTTGGCGAGTCTCCTGGCGGCGGTCATCCTGAACCACGACACCCTGGGCGATGCGCTGAGCTACCAGCTCGCCCGCAAGCTGGGCGATCAGGAACTGCGCGCCATGAGCCTGCGCGATACGGTCGAGGAAGCCTACGCGGCCCAGCCGTCGATCGTCGAGATGGCCGAGGCCGATCTGAAGGCGGTGTTCGAGCGCGATCCCGCCTGCAAGGGCTACGTCCAGCCGTTCCTCTTCTTCAAGGGCTTCCTGGCGCTGCAGACCCATCGCGTGGCGCATTGGCTCTACGGCGAGGGCCGCGAGACCCTCGCGTTCTACCTCCAGAGCCGGTCCAGCGAGCTGTTTCAGGTGGACATCAATCCGGCCACCAAGATCGGCCGCGGGGTGTTCGTCGACCATGGCACCGGGATCGTCATCGGCGAGACGGCGGTGATCGGCGACGATGTCTCGATGCTGCAGGGCGTGACCCTGGGCGGCACGGGCGCCGAACGTGGCGACCGGCACCCGAAGATCGGCAAGGGCGTGCTGCTGGGTGCGGGCGCCAAGGTGCTGGGGAACATCACCATCGGCGACTACGCCAAGATCGCGTCGGGCTCCGTCGTGTTGAAGCCGGTGCCGTCTGGCTGCACGGCCGCCGGGGTGCCCGCGCGGCTGGTGAACTGCCCCACCTGCGACGAGCCGGCCAAGAGCATGGACCACACGCTCGCCGACGCTGTGTACGACTACGTCATCTAAGGTTTCGTCTGGCGTCCGGACCGGCTAGGTTCCGCGCCACTGATTTGAACGGAGCGTTTTGGCGTGGACGAGAGAGCTATCCGCAAAGTTGAAGGCTACTTGCGCGGGTCCTTCGCGAACGCGCGCATCACGCTCGTGCCGCGTCCCAAGCAGAAGGACTCCGCTGAGGTCTATATCGGCGAGGAGTTCATCGGCGTGGTGTTCGAGGACGAGGACGGCGACGGCTCCTACGTCTTCAACATGTCGATCCTGGCCGAAGACCTGCCCTGAACGACTGCGGCGCCGTTCACAAGTAAGCTACAGCGATAATCGTCAGGCCGCGCCGCGGACGATGCGGCGAGCCTGGAACGGCGGGATGATCGCCGTGATGTGGGCGGCCCAGCGCAGACGCGCGTCGTGCCGCATCGGACCGGCCACGCTTTCCAGATCGTAGACGCCGGGGCGTGAGCCGCGGAGCAGTCGCTTGACCAGGACCTCGTCGGTGTCGGTCTCGACGATCACCACCTGTCCCAGCATGTCCGGGGTCGGCGCCGTGCGCTGGTCCTCGAAGTAGATCAGGGCCCCGTCGTCGGCCAAGCCGCGCATCGAGTGGCCGACCACCTTTAGCGCCCGCGCCTTATCCGTGCCGCCGGGGGGGATCGGGGCGAGTTCCGCCGGGTGCTGCCCGAGGGCGAAGAGCACCGTGCCGTCGGGATTGGCCCCAACCCGCCCGATCACCGGCACCTCAGTGGCGTCAGCCGCCGGCAGCGTCGGCCCGGCCGCATCGTAAAGCCACTCGGCGCTCACCCCGAAGGCGGCGGCGTAGTCCTTCGCGCGGCGGTAGGAGAAGGGGGCGTTGCCGTTCTCGTTCGAGGCGTAGGTGTTGCGGCTCCAGCCGTGTGCGTCCGCAGCTGACGCAGCGGTCTCGTAACCTCTGTCGAGGCGGGCCTGCCGCAGGCGTTGAGATCGTCCGTCCATGGCGCTGTAGGTAACCTGCAGAGAAAGGTTGCACAACCGTCTGCAGGTTGCATACGGTTGATGTATGAAACATACATCACACCTCACATCGACCTATGCGGCGCTGCGCTATGGCGGGGCGTCGCAGGCGCGGGCGGGGGCCTTGCTGGCGATTGCGCCGGACGAGGCCCAGAGCCAGGAGCGGATCTTCAACGTTGCGCGGCCGGGCAAGACGCTCGACCGGATGAGGCCGCGGTTCGCGCGGCACGGCGCGCATGTGGGGGCGGTGCTGGCTGCGGGCGGCTATCCGGTGCTGGCGCGGTGAGCGGGGCGCAGGAGGCGGCGCGGCTGGTCGCGGGCGCGCTGAGCTGCCGGGAGCCGGGCGAGCGGAGCCGGTTCCTGCGGGAACTGTTGGCCCACACCGCCGCGGGCCTGGTGGTGATCGACGGGGAGGCCCAGGCCTCCGAGGCGGTCTATCGGCTGGCCGATGCGGTGGTGGCGCGGGGCGCGGGCGTATGAGGCCCAACCAGCCCAAGGACCCCGCCCGGGCCGCCCGCGACAGGCTGCTGCGCCAGGAACGACAGGCGAAGGCCCGCGCCGAGGCCACGGCGGTGGCTGAGGGCGTCGCCGAGACGGTGGCCCTGTCCCGGGCGCGCGGGCAATCGATCGCGGTGGTCGGTTCCGCCCGGGCGGGCGTCAGCGCACAGGCCTACCGTCGCCAGACCGGCCTGGAGTGGCTGGCGGCCAAGGGGCGGATCGACGACCGGGCCAAGGCGGCAGGCGAGCGGTACGGCTGGGCCTATCGGCGCGTGAAGCTGGAGCGAGCGATCCCCTCGACCCTGGGTGAGCATGTCCGCGGAGAGTTCCTGGCGCCGGACCTGGCGCGGGTGCTCGCGCACGGGGAGGGGACGGTGCTGGCGCGGCGCAAGCTGAGCGAGTTTCGCCGACGCCTGCATCGGCAGCCGGACCTGATCGCGGCCTGCGACCTGGTCTGCGGGGAAGAGAAGACCCCCCGCGAAGCCGCCGTGAACGAGCGTGAGGTCGTGAAGATCGAGGCGGTGCTGAAGGTCGCGCTGGAAATCCTAGCCGATGCCACGGGATCATGATGTTGCTATTTTGTTCTTGACAATTCCACGGGATTTGGCGATAGTTTCGTCAGTGTTGATCACTGCGCCTGGCTCGCAAAAGCGCAGTCCGGAGGTGGATTTTCGACACGTCGTCGAGCGTCCGAAGCTGCCCCCTAGAGCGAGGCCCGCCGAACTGCGAGAAGCCTAGAGTCGGGCGAGTGTCGGCTCTTGACGGGGTTCTGGCGTGGCCGACAGTGGGCGTGTTCGGGCAGGACCTGGCCCGACGTTCCAGGGGGCCGACATGCTGGTTCAGAAACTGAGGCTGCAGAAGGGGTGGTCCCAGGAGCAGCTCGCCGTCCTGAGCGGGCTCAGCGTCCGGACCATCCAGCGCCTGGAGGGTGGAAAGCCCGCCAGCGCGGAGACCCTCAAGGCCGTCGCGTCCGTCTTCGATATCGACTTCAACCGATTGCGGGAGCCCGACATGGATCAGCCCAACCCCACGCGCCACGACCTTCGCGCCGATGAAGCCCTTGCCCTGGCCCACGTGCGCCGCCTCAAGCTCTTCTGGATCAACCTGATGGTCTATGTGAGCGTCGCCGGCAGCCTGATCGTGGCCAATTGGCTGACGGACCCGACATACATGTGGTCGCTTTGGACGGCGGGGATCTGGGGCGTGATCGTGCTGCTCAACGCGATCCAGGTGTTCTTCAAGGTTCCCTTCCTCGATCCCGTCTGGGAGCGGCGGGAGGTCGAGCGGGTTCTGGGCAGGCCGCTTTAGCGGGCCGTTTGGCGCCTCCGCGGTTGCGCTGTCGGCCTGCGGGCCTCCGGGCGCAAATTCGACCCACCCGGTTGCAGGCCAAGACTGCCGCGGTGCGTCTTGCTCGGCCTATGTCGTCCGCGCACGAACCGGACATGGGAGGCAGCCGCGGAGGACCGATTGCGGACCTGGCTTCTCATAGCTTGTCGGTCGGCCAGCCCGCCGCCATCCTGATGGAATGGGCGTCCTTCCAAGTTTCGCGATCGTTTCGCCGCTCCCTCTGCCGCCAATCGGTTGGCATGACTACGGGTATTCCATCTCGCACGACGGGGCCTTGACCCTTGTCAGGGTGGATCAGGATTTTTCCAGCCTGGGCCGGCGCGAGACTTATGTGGCATGGGCGACAACCCGCTTACGCCTTTCCAATCTTCGGGAAGGCGTCGAGACAGATGCAGTTGAAACGGCCGCCTCGCCATGGCCGCAGGTCGAACGACTGCCTACCGGCCATTGGGTGGTTGCGGCGGCCCGGGCTCAGCCTGGTTCTCACAATGCGCGCATCGTCAACGAAGACGGGCATGATGAGACCGCATTTGAGGCTGGCGATAACATCGTAAGTCTGGTCGCCACGCCCTGTGGCATCATTTGGACGGGTTACGGCGATGAGAGCACGGGAGGACCGCCGCCTGCAGGCCAAGGTATCGCAAGTTTCACGTCAGGCGGCGTATGCTGCTGGCAGTTCGACTCCGCCGACTGCTGGATCTCCGACTGCTACGCCCTGAGTTGCAACGGCGAGGATGTTTGGGCCTGCACCTACGAAGATTTTCCGATCATTCGGGTCCAAAATGGTCAAATCACCCTTTGGACCAACAACCTGCGAGGCGTGACGGCCATCGCAGCAAACGGCGATCACGTCATACTGGCGGGGGGATACCCCGCCATGGACGGGGTCAATGAGGACGCGACCGACGACCGATTGGCCTTGCTACGTCTCGATGATCGAGGCGCGCATCTCGTTGCCGAAATGCGAATGCCGGAAGTCGCGGAACGAGGTGCTTTCCTCAGGGGACGTGATGGCGTCTTACACATCGTGATTGGCGGACGATGGGTCCAGATCGCAGTGCAGGACTGGGTGTCAGCTCTGATCTGACCGGCGTGCTCAAGGCGGCGCTCGTCGAATGCGGTTCCGGAGAAGCGGTTCTTCCGAAGGTGTCAGAGGGGTCGATCCTGGCAGTTGGACATGGCACGGAACTCAGACGGCGGGCGCATGTCCAGTTCTGGGCGAAACCGCACAGCCCGCAAACGACCCGTTGCGGACGTTGCAAGAGCTTGGGCCACCCTGAGCACGCTTTACCGCCCCCGCTTCGCAGGGGCGGTAAACGGTTGCTACGTGCGCTGGAGGTGATGTTCGCTTCCAACCCATCTGCGACGTTGGGAGCGTATGCTTAGATGTTCCGCACCGCGTCTCCGGTCCGGCGATCAAGCGTCATTCGCCGGGACCGGATCGCGGACGCGGGCCTTCAGGCGAGGGCGGACCGCCGCCGTAGCATGGCCCCGGTCAGGCCGAATCCGGCTATCATGAGCGCCCAAGTGGTTGGCTCCGGGACCGCGTTGGCGACGCCGAACGTCGTATAGATCTGAGAGTTCTCGGTCTGTCCGACGTTGGTCAGGTCGAAAATGGCGGTGCGGGCGTAGGCCTTGGCTTCGGTGTCGAGGAACATGAAGTAGCTCTCGGACCCTGCTGGGAGCCCGTTCGCGAAGTTGAAGTTCACCGCGTCGCCCTGGAAGACGAAGGCCGAGGCGGGGTTCACGTCCCCGAGTGCGTCAAGGCGGTAGTCGCCGTTGAGCCCCGCGATGGGGATGCCGAAGTCGGCGAGCCGGAATGACCCGATCGCTGCGGGCGCGGTTCCGTCGTACGCCGTGTCGAAGATCCGCCAGTAGAAGTCGTAGGTTCCATCCGTCGCCTGCACCACCCGGCTCTGCACCGTCGCACTGAAGGTTCCGTCCCCGATCCCGAAACTGACGTTGGTAAATTCGTCTTCGAACACTGTGCCGCCAAGTTGCGGTTGCGTGTCGAAGCTTGCGCCAGAGAGGGGATTTGACCCGACGGTCAGGGTCGCCGAAAGCGCGGGGGTGGCGAAGGAGAGGGCGAACACCGCGCCGATGATGGTTCTGTACACGCTTAAGGCCTCCATTGGGCGCTGCGGGGATGCCTGGCGGGCGTTTGCGCGCGGCGCCAGGTCAGCGTCGTTTCCGACAACCGGAAGTTGGCGCGCTCGGAAGGGACGGGATAGAACGGAACCGACAACCCGCGTTTTTCGGAGCCGTCGAGGCGTGGCTTTTTCTCTGACGTTCCATCAGGCCCCGGCGGCGCTGCGCCCGTATATCGGGGTGTTCTACGTCTTCCGGGCCCATGCCGCGGTCGAAGACCTGCCGTTGGGCGCGCTGATGGCGCAGCTCAATTGGGTGCTTGCCGGCGACTTCGCGTGGTCCATCGACGGCTGTCGCCGCGCGGCCGGAGCGGAGACAGCCGTGGGCGCGACCATGGTGGCGCCCCGCGTGACGGCCGCGCCGGGGACGGTTCTCGTGGGCGCTGGTGTCCTGCCCGCGGGCTGGGCTCAGCTTCTGCGAGCTCCGGCTTTCGAACTGACCAACGCCAGCGCCTCCACGCGGGATGTTTTGGAGCGGCGCCTGGTGCGTACGGAGGATATCAACCCCTTCGTGGACGACGCCAGCCTGGCGGCGGCCGTCGCCCTGCGGCTGCAACCCTTGTACGCCGAAGCGACAGGCGTAGATCCGCGGGAGGCGCTGATCACCGCCTGGCTGGTGAACCGTGATGACCCCCGTGACCGCCTGCACAGCCGCCTCGGTCTGTCTGAGCGACAGGTCGAACGTCTCGCCAAGTCGATCTTCGGCGCGCCGCCGCATTCCCTGGCGGCGAAGTACCGCGCGCTCCGGATCGGCGCGCGTCTGGCCCTGGAACCGGGCCTGGCCTGGGACGAGGCGGGCGGCGACCGCTATGCCGACCAGTCGCACTTCATTCGCGACTTCCGCCGCTTCCTGGGCACGACGCCGACTGTCTACACCAACGCCTCGACCCTCGCGCTCGACGTCCTCCGCCGCCGTTGGCGCGCGGGGTCCCACCACCCGCTGGCGGTGCTGGGGTGAGGGCGATGTGTTGTCGCTCAACCCAAGGCGGCGGCGGGTCCTGAGGAGCCTCTCTCCAGACCGCTCCCGGCGCTTCCCCCGGGCGCAGGGCCGGTGTCGGAGGAGACGGGGTGGAGGTGACGTCGGCGGGGCGGCGCCAGCGGTCGAGGCGTCGCGGGAATGAGCGTTGCCGGGCCCCGGTTCAGGCCGCTTCGGTGATGACCAGGGTTTCGCGGAGCTCGCGCTTGAGGAACTTGCCGTTGGCGTTGCGCGGGATGGGCTGGTCGAGGATCCAGATGTAGCGGGGCGCCTTGTGGCGGGCGATCAGGGCGATGCAGTGGTCGCGGATCGCGTCGGGGGTAAGGGCCTCGCCGGGGCGGAGCACGATGGCGGCGGCGACCTCTTCGCCCAGGCGGTCGTCGGGGACGCCGAAGACGCAGCATTCGGCGATGGCCGGGTGCTGGTGGATCGTGGATTCCACCTCGGCGCAGTAGATGTTCTCGCCGCCGCGCAGGACCATGTCCTTCTTGCGATCGACGAGGAAGATGAAACCGTCCTCGTCGAGA
>JAIXTR010000518.1 GCA_027483845.1 Caulobacteraceae bacterium
AAGCTGCGCTACCACAAGATCGTCATCATGACGGACGCCGACGTCGACGGCGCCCACATTCGGACCCTGCTGCTCACCTTCTTCTACCGGCAGATGCCCGAGGTGATCGAGAAGGGGTACCTCTATATCGCCCAGCCGCCGCTCTATAAGGCGTCGAAGGGCAAGTCGGTCCGCTATCTCAAGGACGATCCCGAGCTCGAGATCTACCTAATCGACGAGGGCGTCGACGGCGCGACCCTGGACCTGCCCTCCGGCGAACGCCTGACCGGCCAGGACCTACTGGCGCTGGTGCAGACGGCGCGCGGCGCCAAGGCCAACATCGAGCGCCTCGCCGCCCGCGCCCCGGCCTTCGCCATCGAACAGGCGGCCATGGCCGGCCTGCTGGCGGAGGGCGGCGATCCGGCCGCCGCGGCCGCGCGTCTTAATCTCTACGCCGAAGAGGGCGATGGCCCCTGGTCCGGTGAGAAGGCCGCCACCGGCGGCTACGCCTTCAGCCGCATCAAGCGCGGCGTGTCCGAGCGCGTGGTGCTGGACGAGCTGCTGCTGAACGCGGCCGACGCACGCCGCCTGGCCGAGCGGTCCAAGGAACTGGCGACCACCTTCTCCGGCGTCGCCACCTTCACCCGCAAGGACCGCACCGCCAAGGTGCGCGGCCCGCTGGACCTGGTGTCCGCGGTCATGGACGGCGGGCGCCGCGGCCTGTCGATCCAGCGCTACAAGGGGCTGGGCGAGATGAACGCCGAGCAGCTGTGGGAAACCACCCTGGACGTCGACGCCCGGACCCTGCTGCAGGTGAAGGTCAACCACGCCGACGACGCCGACGACATGTTCACCCGCCTGATGGGCGACCTGGTCGAACCCCGCCGCGAGTTCATCCAGGAAAACGCCCTCGACGCTGAAGTGGACGTCTAAGCGGCCCACGCCCCTACCAAGATCTGCCTCTGACGCTGCGCCACCTCAGGTCGCTGTTCCGCGGGGTGCAAAGCCAAGTTGGGGCTTGACGGCCGCAGGCCTGTGATCCAGCTGTGCCATGGGGAACAGGCTTCAGCGGAGCCCGCCGTGGTTGGCGGTGTGGTCCAGCTGGACGGGGTAAATCGTCATGAGAATGTTGTCAGTCGTCGTCGCGGCTCTGTGTCTGAGCGCGTGCGCGTCGGCCTATGTGGGCAAGCCGTACGACCGCGCGACCGCCGGTGTGCGGTCCATTGGCCTGGTAGATGATTCGACCCCCGAAAAGGTCAGCGCCTACGAAGTCGCATCGGTGGGCTCGAACTTCGGTCTGGTCGGCGCGCTGGTTGACGCCGGCATCCAACAGAGCCGGACCAATGCGGTGAACGAGGCGCTTGCAGGGACCGGCTTCGAGGCCGAGAGCCGGCTGGAACAACGCGTTGCCTCACGGCTGACGGACCAAGGTTATACGGTAAAGGTCCTGGCCAACGACCCGCGGAACGCCAAGCGCGAGTTCCTGGTCACCTATCCCGGCGCGGATGGCGTGGACGCCTACCTTGACCTCACGGTCGTGGATTTCGGCTATCTCTCCGCGGGCGCCGGTCAGCCGTTCCGCCCGACCGTCTTCACCAACGTCCGCCTGGTTGGCGCTCGCGACACCAAGAAGGTGCTGATGGAGAACCGGATCGTCTACAACGGCATGCGGCCGGAGCAGGGGGTGATTACGCTTTCGCCCGATCCGAAGTACGCCTTCGAGAACCGCGCCGCGATGTTGGCGGACCCCAAGCGGCTGGCTGGTGGAATCGAGGAAGCGCTCAACCAAGTGGCGGACACCATCGCCCAACTCCTGAAGTAGGGCGGACATGATGCAGATACGTCCTTGCGCGCTTGCCGGCCTGGCGGGCGCGGGCCTCCTGGCGAGTTGCGCGACGCCCGCGCCCCCGCCGGCAGTCACCGCCTTCACCCGCGCAAACTGCGTCGCCGCACCCGACCTCGCCGCGGCCATCAGCCTGACGCCGGACAGCAAGAAGGCTGTCTACACGGTCACCACCCCCGTCAACGCTGACACGCCGTGCCTCAGCCAAGCCGGCGGCGCGAAGCCCTATGTGCTTTATGCGTTGCCTGCCGATATTCAGGACAAGAGCCTCATCATCGGGGGGTTGCTCGAGATGGCGCGCATCGTCCCCCCTGCCGTCACCCTGCTGGACCGCCAAGGCGCCGTGGTCCGAGCTTTCGAGGCGTCCGACTACTACTTCCGCGGGCCGGTCTATTCCGTGCAGTTCGTCCCGCGCGCCGGGGAAGCCTATGCCCTGGTGACGGTCGATACGAACCGGGTAGGCCAGCGCTATGACTCCATCGCGATCAGCACTTCAACCGCCGCGACCTACGTAACCGGGGGTGGAGCCGTGAGTTGGACGAGTGGCGTGGATTCGTCACAGTCGCGGGTGTTCTCGTACGAAGGCTCGATCCAGGCTGCGGTCTTCGATGGCGACAAGAGCAAGAAGCGCTAGCGACGGCTGGGCCTTAAACACGAGCGGCCCTTTAAAAGCTTTGCAGGCTCTGGGAATGCGTCGACGCCGCCGTGCCGCAAATCAGCGGCCGAGCGCCCGACGACCTTCAGATCGACGCTGATCATTTCACATCCGTGCGACGAGCCGTGAGCACCGTCGAACACTGTTGCTCGTCGAGCACGCTGCGCGACGGAATTGTGACACGCCCGCCTTGGCTGGCGCGGTGACCGCACGCTCTGGTGTAGCTAGAGCGTCGGAACGCGACTCCCCTCGCGACGAAAAAGAACCAGAGGTCCTCTCATGAAGACGTCCGCCTCGCTGCGCGCCCTGTTGGTCGCCAGCGCCTCCGTCACTGTGTTTGCGTTCACGACCCCCGCCATGGCGGCGGACCAGTCGACGGAAGTGGGCGAGGTGCTGGTCACCGCCCAGAAGAAGTCGGAAAACATCAACGACGTGCCGCTGGCCGTGACCGCGATCAGCGGCGACAAGCTGGACGCTATCCGCTCGTCGGGCGGCGACATCCGGATGTTCTCGGCCCGGGTGCCCAGCCTGACCCTGGAATCCAGCTTCGGCCGGACCTTCCCGCGTCCCTATATCCGCGGTCTCGGCAACACCGACTTCGACCTGAACGCCAGCCAGCCGGTGTCCTTCGTCTATGACGAGGTGGTCCTGGAGACGCCCGTGCTGAAGGGCTTCCCGCTGTTCGACATCGACCAGGTGGAAGTGCTGAAGGGGCCGCAAGGCACCCTGTTCGGCCGCAACACCCCCGCCGGCGTGCTGAAGTTCGACAGCGCCAAGCCGACCCAGACCTTCGAGGGCTACGCCCAGGGCTCGTACGCCACTCACTCGACCATCAATCTGGAAGGCGCCGTCTCCGGGCCGATCGTCCCCGGCGTGCTGGCCGGCCGTCTGTCGGGTCTCTACCAGCACCGCGACGACTGGGTGGACAACCTGCGCACGACCAAGAAGAACGACAGCGAGGGCTACGACCAGTTCGCCGTCCGTGGCCAGCTGCTGTTCACGCCGACCGAAGACCTCTCGGCCCTGCTGAACCTGCACTACCAGCACCTGGACGGCACCCCGCGCGTCTTCCGCGCCAACATCATCCAGAAGGGCACGAACAACTTCGTCCCCGGCTTCAAGCGTGACGAGATCAGCCAGGATGCGCAGGGCCGCGCGGTCCAGAAGGTGGAATCGGCCGGCGCCAACCTCAAGCTGACCTACGACTTCGGGGGCGGCCTGCCGACCCTGACCTCGATCACGGCCTATGAGCGGGTGGACACCTACTCGCGTGGGGACATCGACGGCGGCTTCGGCGCCGTGTTCGCCCCGCCCTCGGGCCCGGGCGTGATCCCGTTCCCGTCGGAGAGCGCGGACGGCATTCCGTTCCATCGCCAGTTCACCCAGGAAGTCCGGCTCGCCGGCCAGAACGGGCCGCTGGGCTACACGATCGGCGCTTTCTACTTCAACGAAAGCATCAAGATCGACAGCTACGACTACAACACCCTGGCCGGCGGCGCCCTGCAGGGCTTCGCCTACCAGAACCAGAAGAGCGAGAGCTGGGCGGTCTTCGCCAACGCCGACTACCAGGTGAACGAACAGCTCAAGGTCGGCGGCGGCCTGCGCTATTCCGACGACAAGAAGGACTTCCTGGCCCAGCGCACCCTGTCGCCGTTCGGCGCGCCGGCCACCGCCATCCTGCGGGCCAACCCCGACACCAGCGAAGTCAGCTTCAACGTCAACGCGACCTACTCGGTCAGCGACGATCTGAACGTCTATGGCCGGATCGCCCGTGGCTATCGCGCGCCGTCGATCCAGGGTCGCCTGGTGTTCGGCGACACCCTGTCGGTCGCCAAGAAGGAAACGGTGATGTCCTACGAAGCCGGGATCAAGGGCAAGCTGCCCGACGCCCGCGCCCGCTTCGACGCCGCCGTGTTCTACTACCGCGCCAACGACCTGCAGATCACCGCCGTCGGCGGCGGCGCGAACTTCAACCGCCTGCTGAACGCCGACAAGGCCACCGGCTACGGCTTCGAGTTCAACGCCGAGGCCGAGCCGGTCGACCGTCTGCTGCTGACGGCCGGCTTCTCCTACAACCACACCGAACTGCAGGACGCCGGGCTCGCCACCGCGCCCTGCGGCAGCGGGTGCACCGTGCTGGATCCGGCCGGCGCCCTGGCCGGCACCGTCAGCATCGACGGCAACAGCCTGCCCAACGCGCCCAAGTGGATCGCCAACGTCACGGCGGGCTATTCGTGGCCGGTGGGCGAGGGCGAGATCTTCGTCTTCACCGACTGGGCCTATCGCTCGAAGGTCAATTTCTTCCTCTACGAGTCGGCCGAGTACAGCGACGACAAGCTGCTGGAAGGCGGCCTGCGCCTGGGCTACCGCGCGCCGGGCGCCAAGTGGGAAGTGGCCGCCTTCGGCCGCAACATCACCAACGACAAGTCGCTGGAAGGCGGCATCGACTTCAACAACCTGACCGGCTTCGTGAACGACCCGCGTGTTCTCGGCGTCGAAGTAAAGACCACCTTCTAAGATCGACCGTCACGATCGACGATCGGCAGGGCCGCCCGGCGCAATCCGGGCGGCCTTTTTGTTTCCCCCGCTTGCGGGGGAAGGCGGCGCGATGGCCCAAAGGGCCGAGTCGCCGATGGGGGATATGTCGCGGAACAAGCTCCCCCATCGCCCCTCGCCTTCGGCCTCGGGCCACTTCCCCCGCCGGGCGGGGGAAGCCGTTAGTCGCTGAACGTCGAAAGGATCGTGCGGATCACGGAGTCCATGTCCTGGAAGCAATCCTCGGCTGAAAATCGCAGCACCCGAATGCCGTTGGCTCTGAGGAAGGCGTCACGTCTCGCATCCCGTGCGGGCTGGTTCCCCATGCTGTGGCTTTCGCCGTCCACCTCGATCGCCAGCCGTTCCTCGGAACAGAAGAAGTCTAGAATGTAGGGCTCAAAAGGGTGCTGGCGGCGGAACTTGCGACCGTTGAGGCTGCGCGCCTTCAGTTGATCCCAGAGAAGGCG
>JAIXTR010000523.1 GCA_027483845.1 Caulobacteraceae bacterium
GCGCCTTCGGCGCCCTGCGTAGCGCGGATGCGCGAAGCAGGGCCTCTCCCGCGAGAGTTGGGGACTAGGTGTCTGAGGCAAGCGGGGGAGTCAATGGGGAGGTGGGGGAGGGGGAGGTTTCCGGTTCGAGGCGCCGCGTTTGGGGCCGGGTTCGACCGGGCGTCTGCATTGCGACAGCGCAGGGCACCCTGAATGCGCTTTACCGCCCCCGCTTGCGGGGGAGGGGGACCGACCGCCGAGCCGTAGGCGAAGAGCGGTTGGTGGCGGGGGCGAGCGGCAAGCTCGGCGGATGGATTTGCGGCGGCTGGCGTGGTGCGTGGGGCTCGCCCCCTCCACCACGCGCTCTACGGCCGGCTGCGCCGACCTCGGCCCGCGGTCCCCCTCCCGCCGCTTCGCGGGGGAGGTAAAGGTCTGCGGCGGCCGGTGGAGTTGGTGGGGGCCTTCGACCCGTTGCGGGCGGTCAATCGTTCATCGCCCCCAAGGCGGCGCGGAGCACGCCATCGACGTATCCAACCGGCACGGGCTGTTCGAACACCTGCGACTGTTCTGATTGTTCGTGGAAGACCACGCGCCCCGACTGGCCATTCTCAATCAAGTAGACGGACCATTCCTTCCCCTCTCCAGGCGGGTAGCCGTGGCCCATTGAGTAAGAGATGTCGTGCGCAGACCACCTATCGTCGATGGCGCGCTGGGAGTGTTCGGGCTCCCCCGCCCGCCAATAGCCAAATAGCTCCACTAGCTCCCGTGCAGGCAGCAGAAACAGTCCGTCATCTCGACGGTCGTTTCCATCAACGAGAACGTGCCGGAGGTCTTCGGCGACCTCGGAGACGAGAGCTTCAAACGCAAGGTTGCCGACTGGACGACCGCCGATCCAGTAGGTGAAGTGGCACTCTAACAGACCCGCGCCTTCGGCCGGTGCCGACGCATCGAACTGCACGGCGAAAGCCGCCTTGTCACCGAAGAGCATTCAGCGGACCTCGTTGCACTTGTCCGGTGTCTATCGAGGCGTAGGTGCGCATTCCACCCATCTGAGACTTCTCAAATGTCGGTTCTGCGGTTCGAGCCTTAAATCCATGGCAGCCAGTTTGCCTTGGGGTCCGCCGATCTCAAGGATGGCCCGGAGGGCCGCCGCGGCGCGGCGCGGGCGGCGCCCGCGTCCTTGACATCGACGGACCCCAAGGCTCGCATCATCCATGGGTTTTAAGGGCGGGTGTCATCCCTGATGGGATGGGGTCCTGGCGGACGCGGGATCGCCATCTCCTCGCCCCCCGCGAAGCGAGAGGGGAGAGGTTGGGAGAGGGGCGGCGCAGGTTCTGCCGCCGTCGCTCCGCGGTCAGCCAGTATCCGTGGATGATGCTCACCGTCGCAGGCGTCTGGGTCGTCGCGCACGCCCGATCGTGGGTCATGGCTGGACCGGTGTGCCAGCGGGGAGGTCGGCGTCGCCCCTCTCCCTGCCCTCTCTCCTCTCTTCCCCCGGCCTTGGGCCGGGGTCGGGGGGCGAGGAGGGGGCTCGCTTTCCTTGCCGGCTCCTCTCCCAGACGCGGAGCGTCGTGGGAAAGGTTGGGTGAGGGCGGCTCGGCGGTAGGGACAGCGCCGCGGTTGGACCCGGAGGGGCGCCGGTGCGGCCGTTTGGTGGGTCGGGGTGGGACCTTGATCCAAGGGGAGGGGTGGGGCGGAGGCCGCGCCGCCCTCACCCGGCCTCTCCCTCCGCGCTGCGCGCGTGGGAGAGGGGAAGAGGTGGCGTTGCGTCGCCGCGTCTCGCCTCGCGGCGATGCTCACCCCTGCCATTGGAAGACGTCCTCGACGCCCGTGTTGAAGACGCGGGCGATGCGGAAGGCGGCTTCGAGGGAGGGGGCGTACTTGCCGGCCTCGATGGCGGCGATGGTCTGGCGGGTCATGCCGATGCGGTCGGCCAGTTCGCTCTGGGTCATCTCGCCATGCTCGAACCGCAGCCGCCGGATGTGATTGGCGATGGGTACGGCCATGATCAGGCGCCGCGCCGGTACATGACGATCTGTGCGACCGACACGACCAGGGCGGCCACCACCACGTCGAGCAGGGCGAAGTTCAGCAGGTCGGGGATCGGATGGCCGAAATGGGCGGGCGCCGCCAGCGCCAGGACCCCGATCACCAGGACATGATAGCCGAGGCTCTGGGCCCGCCAGGCGATCAGCCGCTCACGCTCGTCGCGGGGCGCGCGGGCGTCCTTGGGCGCGAGCGCCGCCGCCAGGATGTGGCCGCCGATCTGCAGCACCGCCTGCACGACGACGCAGATCAAGAGCAGGTGCACCGCCCCGAACCCGCGCGGGCTGACCGTGCCGGTGACGAGGGAGAGGAAGTAGGCGCCGAAGCACAGGGCCACGGTGACCAGGGTGATCCAGGCGGACGTCTCCCGAAACGACATGGCGGCTCCTTCGATGTAAAGAATCTTTGACATAATGTCTGGTTTATTTCACATGATGCGGCGCCTGTCCATCCGACAACCAGAGGTCCAGACCATGCCGATCACACCCCAGCTCATCGCCGCCGCCCTGCTTGCCGCTGTCGGCATCGCGACGGGCGCCCAGACCCCGGCGCAGGCCCAGGTCCCGGCTCCGGCCGTCGCGTCCACGCCCCCGGCCCCGAGCGCGAACATGCAGGGAGAAGACCCGCGCAAGTTCGTCGACAACGCGCCCATCCGCGCGTTCTACGCGCTGTCGGTGGCCACCCTGCGTCCCGGGGCGACCCCGCTGGACCTGAAGGCGTATGAGGCGAAGTCCTATGCGCTCTTCTACGAATTGGGGGAGATGGAGGCGAAGGGCGGCGGGCCGGGCATGGTCGACCACCTCAAGCTGATCCCCGGCCAGGTGGTCCAGATCGTGAAGGACGACCCGCGCGTCCTGGACAGCTTCGACAGCTTCGTCGACGCCATGGTCGGACCGAGGTGAAGGGGCGCCTGAGTTTCGGGGCTTTCGGGGCGTCTTGATCCAAGGGGAGGGGCGGTCGTGGGCTCAGCGCCGCCCTTACCCGGCCTCTCCCTCCGCGCTGCGCGCGTGGGAGAGGAGGCCGTTTACGCCTGGGGGCGAACGGGGTTTTTGCAGATTGTCGGTCCGGATTGGGCGGTGACGCGTTAGGGGAGGCGCTTCTCCCCCTTTTTCCTGAACACGAGACATCACCATGCCGGCCTACACCATCGTCACCACCAGCGCGGCGCAAGGCACGGAGACGGCCGAGGTCAATACGCTGGTGGATGAGTTCGCGACCGAGGGCGAGGCCGTCGGCTACGCGCGCCGCATGGCCGACGAGATGCTCGGGATGGCCGCGCAGATGGAGCTGGACTTCGACTTCAGCAACGTCGGGCTCTACGACGGCGACCTGATCGACGCGGAGCTGGATCCGACCGATCCGGCGTTCATCGGCATGTGGGTGCTGGACGAGACCGGCGTGGCCTTTGTCACCGCCGAGGACATCCGCGAGGGCGCGGCGGAGGAACCCGCGCCGCAATAGCGGGAGCGTTCCGCATTTGTTCTTGACTTTCCCAGGCGAATTTGCGAGGGTTCGGGCAGCGTTGATGGGTGCGCCCATTTTCTGAGGCTTGAGGCCTGAGCCCCGGGCGACCGCAGCGCGGCGAACCCCCAATTCGAGAGATCTGCGATGGCTGAGGATGTGGATCCTGGCGCGGCGCCCCCGTGCGTGGACGCCGGCGTGGGCGTGGGCGTGGGCGGGACGCGGAAGAAGTCGCAGACGCCTGTGCGGTATTCGCCCGAGCTGGCGGCGAAGCTATGCACGCGGCTGGCGCGGGGCGAGCTTTTGTATCACATCGCCCGAAGCCGGGGGATGCCGACACCGGAGGCGGTGTCCAAGTGGGCGCGGGAGAAGCCGGACTTCGCCGAGGCGTTGCTGGTGGCGCGGCGGGCCGGGGGGCGGCCGGCGGGGACGCGGGGGCCGGCGTTCACCTATTCCGAAGCGCTGGACGACGAGATCTTCGAGCGGCTGTGCGAGGGCTGGAGCCTGACGGCCATCGGGCGCGACCCGACGATGCCCAGCCTGTCGACCCTGTTCTACTGGCGCCGACGGCGGCCGGAGTTCGAGGAGATGGTGCAGCGGGGGATGCGGATCCGCGCCGAGCGGGTGTGCGACGAGAGCTGGGAGATGGCGTGCGAGGCGACGCCGGAGAC
>JAIXTR010000455.1 GCA_027483845.1 Caulobacteraceae bacterium
ACGACGATTTTCCCAACGCGCCTCGGGCCGCCGCCGCACCGCTAAACCAGCCCGACCGCTTCCGTCCCGGCTCGCGCCGACGCGAAGCGATCCCGCGCGCCCGTGGCCTGTCGAGCCTCACCCGCTCCCGCGCCTATCCACCACGCCAAGTCCATCCTGCGCCTGACCTGCGCGCGCTCCCCATTCGGAGGCCGGGTCCGCCGCCGCTGTTCGAGACCGATCCGATGACCGACCACTACGAAGACGGTGAAGAAAACAAGAGACGGCAGCTCTCCAACCGGCAGGTGCTGGCGTTCCTCGCCGGCTACTGGCGCCGGCGGCCCTGGCTGCTCAGCGCGACCGTGGGCCTGACCCTGGCCGCCATCGGCTTCGATCTGGCCCTGCCGTGGGCGGCGGGCCGGCTGGTGGATGCGGTGTCGGCGGGGCTGGGCAACGCCGACTCGGCCTGGAAAGCCTGGGCCATCTTCGTCGGCGTCTACGCGGCGTTCTCGGTGATCCGGAACACGGCGATGCGCTTCCTGACGCCGTTCTCGGCCAACAACATGAAGGACATCACCGACGACGGCTTCCGGCGCGTCCAGACCTTCTCGTCGGACTGGCACGCCGACACCTTCGCCGGCGCCACGGTGCGGCGGCTGAGCCGGGCCATGTGGGGCTATGACGTCGTCACAGACGCGGTGCTGATCTGGTTCGGGCCCGCCGCCCTGGTGCTGGGCGGGCTCTGCGTGATGATGTTCCTGCGGTGGCCCGCGGTCGGCCTGTTCAGCATGGCGGTGACCGTGCTGTACGTGTTGTCCAACGTCTATCTGACGTCGCTCTATGCCCGGCCCGCGAACCTGCGCTCGGTCGCGCTGGACTCGCGGATCGGCGGTGCGCTGGCGGACTCGATCTCGTCGAACGCCACCGTGAAGACGTTCGGCGCGGAGCCGCGGGAAGAGGGGCGGATCGCCGAGGTTACGGAGCTGTGGCGCAAGGCCACCATCCGCACCTGGAACCGGTTCACCGACCTCTGGCTGCTGCACAACCTGCTGCTGGTTGGCCTGCAAGCGGGGCTGACCGGCCTGATCCTGCGCGAGTGGGCGGCGGGGCGTGCGGGCTCGGGCGACATCGCCTTCGGCGTCACCTCGTTCATGCTGATGAGCGGCTATTTGCGGAACATCGGCGAGAACATCCGCACGGCGCAGCGCGGCATGGACGATGTCGAGGACGTGGCGCAGTACGCGATGATGGAGCCCCAGGTGCGGGACGCCCCCGGCGCGCCGCCGTTCCGGGCGGACCTGGGCGAGATCATCTTCGACCGGGTGACCTTCCGCTACAAGTCGGCGGCGACGCCGCTGTACGACCGCTTCACCCTGCGCATCGCGCCGGGCGAGCGGGTGGCGCTGGTGGGAGCGACGGGGTCGGGCAAGTCGACCTTCGTCAAGCTGGTGCAGCGCCTCTACGACATCGAGGGCGGCGCCATCCTGATCGACGGTCAGGACGTGTCGAAGGTGGCGCAGGCGACGCTTCGTCGGGCGATCGCGGTGGTGCCGCAGGACCCGGCGCTGTTCCACCGGAGCCTGGCGGACAACATCAAGTACGCCCGGCCCGACGCGACGCCCGAGGAGATCGAGCTGGCGGCCCGGCGCGCCCGGGCGGCGGACTTCATCGCGCGCCTGCCCAAGGGATACGAGACCCTGGTCGGCGAGCGGGGGGTGAAGCTGTCGGGCGGCGAACGGCAACGGGTGGCGATCGCCCGGGCCTTCCTGGCCGACGCGCCGATCCTGGTGCTGGACGAGGCCACCTCGTCGCTGGACGTGGAGACTGAACGCCAGGTTCAGGCGGCGATGGAGGAGCTGATGATGGGGCGTACGACCATCGTCATCGCCCACCGTCTCTCGACGATCCGCGGGGCCGACCGCATCCTGGTCTTCGACGCGGGCCGCATCGTCGAGGAGGGCCGGCACGCCGACCTGGTGAAGACGGGCGGCGCCTACGCCCGGCTGCACGCGGTGACGGAGGGGGCGGCTTAAGGGCGGCGGCTCCGCGCCCCCTCCGTCACGCGGCCTTGCCGCGCGCCACCTCCCCCGCGTTGCAGGGGAGGAGCTGATCATCGCACGCGCCTCCCTCGTGCAACGGGGGGTGGCTGGCGGCGCAGCCGGCAGACGGAGGGGGCGCTAGGCGGGAGGCGTTCTCGGGCCATCTGCCACATCCATTCGACGACAGCTTCGGGATCATCGAGCACCGTCGACGCGGGGATGCGAACGACCTCAATGCCGAGGCCTCGCAGCATGGCGTCGCGGCGTTCATCACGACGCGGCCGATCGCCAAATCCATGACCTTGGCCATCAATCTCAACGCAGAGGCGGGCCTTCGCGCAGTAGAAGTCGAGGACGTAAGGACGGATTGGGTGCTGGCGGCGGAACACCGGACGACCGGACTCGCGAGCGCGGAGGCGCACCCAGAGCAGTTTCTCCGGGAGGCTGAGTTCGCCGCGAAGCTTCTTGGCGAAGGCGTGGTTTGGGGTGGGCGATCTCATTGCGCCATGCAGCGGCTTAGCGCCCCCTCCGTCACGCGGCTGCGCCGCGCGCCACCTCCCCCGCTGCGCAGGGGAGGAGCTGGGAGTGGACGCTCCTCCCCCGTGGAACGGGGGAGGTGGCTGACGGCGGAGCCGTCAGACGAAGGGGGCGCATAGGGATCAGAACGCATCCGCCAGCGCCGGCGCCAGATCGCCCTTGGGTTCGACGCGGACGCCGCCCAGGCTGAGCCATTGCGCCATGTGGGTCAGTTCGCCGGCCAGCTTCGCCGGGGTCTCTGCGGTGGCCCAGGGTTCGGCGTGGCTGGCCTGGACGATCAGGACGCCGGCCTTGCGGTCGGCCTTGAGATCGACGCGGGCGGTGAGAGCCTCGTTCTCGAGGAACGGCAGGACGTAGTAGCCGTGGGTGCGCTTCTCGGCGGGGGTGTAGATTTCCAGCCGGATCTTCACGCCGAACATCCGCTCGGCCCGGTCGCGGAACCAGATCAGGTTGTCGAAGGGGGAGAGCAGGGCGGTGTGCTCGATCCGGCGGGGCCGCCGGGCGGCGGGGTCCAGGTAGGCGGGGTCGCGCCATCCCGTCACCTGCACGGCGATGAGATCGCCGGACTCGACCAGCTCGGCGATCCGCGCCTGCGCGCCCTCGACGGGCATGCGGAAGTAGTCGCGCAGGTCGCGGGCGGTTGCGACGCCCATGGCGCGGGCGGCGATGCGGTAGAGCTCGCGCTGGGCGTCGGCGCGAGGCGGCGTCGGCGCCTCGTGGATCGACTTGGGCAGGACGCGCTCGGGCAGGCCATAGACCCGCTCGAACGTTCCGCGGCGGGTGGCGGTGGTGAGTTCGCCGGCCCAGAACAGGCATTCGACGGCGCGTTTGGCCTCGCTCCAGCCCCACCAGCCGCCGGCGCCCTTGTGACCGAGCTCGAGGTCCGAGGCCGACAGCGGCCCGCGGGCGGCGACCTCGTCCAGCACGCGGTCGATGAAGTCGCGCCGCTCGCGCAG
>JAIXTR010000590.1 GCA_027483845.1 Caulobacteraceae bacterium
CTCACGCTACAGGATGCGCTGGACGACTGGGCGCGCTGCGAGCCCGAGCTGCGCGGCCTGGCCGAAAGCCTCGAGCACGGCTCGGTGCCCAAGGCGCGTTTCCACGAGCATGACGCCATGAGCCCGCTGCCGCGTGCCTACCAGTGGGCCGACGGCTCGGCCTATGTGAACCACGTGGCCCTGGTCCGTCAGGCACGCGCCGCCGAGATGCCGGAAAGCTTCTGGACCGATCCCCTGATGTATCAGGGCGGGTCGGACGGGTTCCTGGGCCCGCGCGATCCGATCCCGCTGAAGGACGAGGCTTGGGGCTGCGATATGGAGGGCGAGGTCGCCGTCGTCGTCGACGATGTGCCGCTGGGCGCCAGCCGAGAGCAGGCGCTGGCGGCTATCCGCCTCGTCCTGCTCTGCAACGACGTCAGCCTGCGCAACCTGATCCCAGCCGAGCTGGCCAAGAACTTCGGCTTCTTCCAGTCCAAGCCGGCCTCGGCCTTCTCGCCGGTGGCCGTCACCCCGGACGCCTTGCCGAACTTCAAGGACGGCAAGCTGCACGGCAAGCTGGAGGTCGAGCTGAACGGCAAGCCTCTGGGCGAGGCTGACGCCGGCGTCGACATGACCTTCGATTTCGGGACCCTGATCGCTCACGCGGCTAAGACCCGCGCGCTCAGCGCCGGCACCATCATCGGCTCGGGCACCGTGTCCAACCGCGGCCCCGACGGCGGCCCCGGCAAGCCGATCGACCAGGGCGGCGTCGGCTATTCCTGCCTGGCCGAAGTGCGGACGGTCGAGACGATCCTCAACGGTAAGGCCTCGACACCGTTCCTGAAGGCCGGGGACGTCGTGCGCATCCAGATGGTGGACGAGAAGCGCCACTCGATCTTCGGGGCCATCGAACAGGCGGTCGCTGGCGCATGAGCGCCGGGGCGGACGAGCCGGGGCTGAAGCTCGACAGCTATCTGCCCTACCGGCTGTCGGTGGCCTCCAACGCCGTCTCGGGTCTGATCGCCCGCGCCTATGAGGATCGCTTCGGCCTGACGGTGCCGCAGTGGCGGCTTCTCTGCGTGCTGGCCGAGGACGGGCGGCTCAGTCAGGTGCAGATCGTCGCTCGCACGGTGATGGACAAGGTCACCGTCAGCCGGGCGGCGCAGGGGCTGGTCAAGCGGCGGCTGATCGGCCGCGCCGAGAACAAGTCCGACGGCCGAAGCCACGTCCTGGCGCTGACGCCGGAAGGCCGCGGCCTACACGCCGAGATTGCACCCCTGGCGCTGGCTTACGAGGCGGCGCTGATCGCCGGCCTCGCGCCGGAAGAGGTGACGCTGTTGAAGCGGTTGCTGACGCGACTGCAGTCCGCGGCCGGCCAACTGGCCGGCGAGGCGCCGTCGTCGCCGAGCCTGCGCTAGAGCTCAGACTTAGGCGGCCAGGACGTCGTTGCGAACGCTCCAGCGGTGGGAGCCTTCGCCGAACGGCAGATGGAAGCCGTATGCGGCGCGCTTGCGCTCGTCCCGCCAGAACGCCTCGAAGGAGACGATGACCTGCTCCTGCAGATCCTCGGGGATCTGCCGGACGTCGTGACCCAGGTTCCGGGCCACTTGCTGGATCACAATCGATCGGTGCGCTTCGCCGCCGAGCGAAAGGAGAGCCTCACGGACGCGCTTGCACAGGGTTTCTTTGGCCCGCACCGGCTTTTTGCCGGTTGGCGCGTGGTGGGCGATGTCGTGCTGGTTCTGCATGATGACATGACCCTGCGCTCCTCTCATTTATCGAGGGGTTAAGGCGCAGGGAAAAAGACGAGTTAACGCAACCGCAGGGTGAAGCTAGCTCAGCCGGCGCCCAGCGCCACCGCCGTATGGTAGACCGCGAACGACGCCAGATAGGCCAGGGTGGTCATGTAGGCGAACATGACCCCCGTCCACATCCACGAATTGGTCTCCCGCTTCACCACGCCCAGTGTCGCGGCGCATTGGGGCGCAAAGACATACCAGGCCAGGAAGGACAGACCGGTCGCCAGGCTCCAGTGCTGCGCCAGCCGCGCGCCCAGGGCGCCCACGTTGGCCTCGGCGTCGCCGACGGCGTAGACGGTGCCCAGGGCCGCCACCGCGACCTCGCGGGCCGCGAAGCCCGGGATCAACGCCACGACCATCTGCCAGTTGAACCCGATCGGGGCGAACAGGGGCTGGATCGCGTGGCCGATCATGCCGGCCAGGCTGTAGTCGATGGCCGGGTCGGTCGCGCCCGGGGGCGGGCCCGGGAAGGTCGACAGGATCCAGACCAGCACCATCAGCGGCAGGATGATGCGGCCGGCGCGGCTGAGGAAGATCTGGGCCCGGAGCAGCAGGTTGCGGAAGACGTTCTCGAAGCTGGGCAGCTTGTAGGTCGGCAGCTCCATCAGGAACGGTTCGACGGCGCCGCGCCAGAACACCTTGCGGATCACGAATGAGACCAGCAGGGCGCTGACGATCCCCGCGGAATAGAGGCCGAACATCACCAGCCCCTGCAGGCTCAGGCCCGGTCCGACGGTGGCGTTGGGAATGAAGGCCGAGATGATCAGGGTGTAGACCGGAATCCGCGCCGAACAGGTCATCAGCGGCGCCACCAGGATCGTGGTCAGCCGGTCCCGCTTCTGGTCGATCACGCGCGCAGCCATGATCCCGGGGATCGCGCAGGCGAACGACGACAGCAGCGGGATGAAGGCGCGCCCATGCAGGCCCGCGCCCCCCATGATCTTGTCCATCAGGAACGCGGCGCGCGCCATGTACCCGAAGTCTTCCAGCAGGATGATGAAGAAGAACAGGATCAGGATCTGCGGCAGGAACACCAGCACCGAGCCCACGCCCGCTATCACCCCGTCGGCGATGAAGTCCTTGATGAGCCCGTCTGGCAGGCCCTGTCCGACGACGGTCCCCAACCAGGCAAAACTGGCATCGATGCCGTCCATAAGCGGGGCGGCCCAGGTGAACACCGCCTGGAACATCAGAAACAGCAGGGCGAACAGGATGGCCAGGCCGGCGACGGGATGCAGTAGCACCGCATCGATACGGCCGGTCATCGTGTCCGGGTGCTCTGGCGGCCGCACATGGGCCTTCAGAATGCGCTGGGCTTCGCGGTGGGCGTCTCGGATCTCGCCGGCCGACGGCTCGCGCCAGACATTAGCCGTCGACAGGGCGCCTGAGGCGATCAGGTCGTCGACCTTGGCGGTCAGTTCCAGAATGCCGCGCTTGCGGGTGGCGACGGTGGTGACGATCGGACAGCCCAGTTCGCGCTCCAGGCCCGCCAGGTCGATCCGCAGGCCTTGGCGCTGGGCGATGTCGTACATGTTGAGCGCTAGCACCATCGGCCGGCCGACCGCCTTCAGCTCAAGGATCAGGCGCAGCACCAGGCGCAGGTTGGTGGCGTCGGCCACGGCGACCACCACGTCCGGCTCTGCCTCGCCGGCCAGGCGGCCGAGCACCGCGTCGCGGGTCACGGCTTCGTCCGGGCTGCGGGCGCGCAGCGAGTAGGTGCCAGGCAGATCCAGGATCGAGAGGGTGCGACCACCTGGGGTGACGAGCGAACCTTCCTTCCGCTCGACGGTTACGCCCGCGTAGTTGGCGACCTTCTGGCGGCTGCCGGTGAGGGCGTTGAAGAGGGCGGTCTTGCCCGTATTGGGATTGCCGACCAGCGCCACCCGCGCCGGCCGCATCGCAGCCTCGCTCATTTCGACTCCAGCTGCACCCAGACATCTTCCGCATCGCGCCGACGGAGCGCGACGCGCATGTCGTCGACCCGCACCGCGATCGGATCGGCGCCGAACAGGCCCTGATGCAGGACTTCGAACGTCGCGCCCTCGACGAACCCGGACTCCAGCAGGCGTCGTTCGAGCTCGTGCACATCGACCCCATGCCCCGCCGTGTGATCGGCGCGGACATCGGCGATGACGCCGCGGTCGCCGGGCTTCGCCTGGCTGAGGCGCGTCAGTCCGGGCGCAGGGGCGGCCATGGCTTCGGCGAGCAGCTGGTGCATGGCCTCTGGAGGTCCTGGCGTTCGACGATCTTGCGAACGATTATCAGTTACGGCCTGCACGCCTCGTGTGCAAGGGGCGCATTCGTCGCGCATCGCCGCGGGGCCCGCAGAGCCGCGCCGCGGACGGTCACGACCGCCCGGAGCGCCGCGCTCCTGATGCGCCCACGCAAGGGGCTGGACGCGGCGAGCCTCTCATGACATCCAACCGGCGCGCCGAAAGACGCGCGGGCGTGGTGAAACTGGTAGACGCGCCGGACTCAAAACCGCAAACCGTAAACTTACGTATAAAAATCAGCGGCTTAGCGGGATAAGAATCTTACACATGCCTTACACACCCACGCCGGAAACGGCTAGGAGGCGATGTGTCAGAGAGCCACTTTCTTATGGACGGCGAAGCCTACGTCTACCGCCGCGAAAACAGCCGATACTGGCAGTGCGCGACGTTCCTCAGCGGGCGAAACTACCGCCAATCCACAAAGCAGGAGAACCTCGCGCTAGCGCTTGAGTACGCGAAGGACTGGTATCTCGATCGCGTTGCTGAGGATCGGCTGCGACGGCGCGGCGCGCTGCCGGCGCCGCGGGATTATCCGGCCGAACGGCCTTTGTTGCCGAAGCCTCGCGCCCTCGGCGAACGTTCGTTCCAAGAAGCGGCTGCCGTGTTCGTCCATGAGTTCAAGACCATGACCCATGGCGAACGGAATGCGGAATACGTCGACTCGAAAGAGCGGATCCTGCGGCTCTATCTAAACCCATTCCTTGGCGACGATCCGATCTCATCCATCACCGCGGGCCGCATCGAAGCCTACCGCCTCCACCGGCTCACGCCTCCAAGCAAAGCGGAGGCAGCTAACTACATGATCAAAGGCCGGGAGCTGCGGGGCAAGCCGCGCAAGTGGAAGCGGCCAAGCCGGAGCACCCTGCACGGAGAGATCGTTTGCCTCAGGCAAGTCCTCAAGATGGCGAACCGGAAAGGTTGGATCGCGGCGCTGCCGGACATGTCGGCGCCCTACAAGGCTTCGGGAAAGGTAAGCCATCGCGCTTGGTTCTCGCCGGAGGAGTACAAGCGGCTGTACGAGGCAACCCGGGAGCGCGCAAAGCACCCGCTGAATGAGCGATGGCGGGCGGAGTGCGAGAAGTTCCACGACTATGTGTTGTTTATGGTCAACACGGGCCTTCGTCCTGACGAAGCCTCTCGCCTTGAGTACCGGGATGTCAGCGTCATTGCAGATGAGGGTACCGGGGAGCGCATCCTGCTGATTGCGGTGCGCGGAAAGCGCGGGGCTGGCTACTGCAAGAGCATGCCGGGGGCGGTTCACCCGTTTCAGCGGCTGCGGAAGCGGGCCAATCCGACGGCAACGGATCTCATCTTCGGCGCCGTTCAGCGCGAACTGCTGAACGCGGTGCTGGACGAGCTCGACCTGAAGACGGACCGCGAGGGCCGGCCAAGAACCGCTTACAGTCTACGCCATACCTACATCTGCTTCCGGCTCATGGAGGGCGCGGACATTTACCAAGTTGCGAAAAATTGCCGCACCAGCGTCGAGATGATTGAGAAGTTCTATGCTGCGCACATCGCCAACACTTTAGATGCCGCCGCGATCAATGTGAGAAAGAAGGCCAAGCTGCGGAAGGGACCTTCCGCGCAGGAGGCGTTGGCGGACGCCTAACGCCAGGCGCGCGAACGCGCACTCTCAACCAAACGGTTGCGCTCAAGCCGACGGCACTCATCGAATGACATTGAATGACTCTTTGCCGACCTTCAGAAGGTCGGCTTCGCGGCCGCACGCCTCAGACTCACCTCCGGCGCTTGGACCTACCTGGCCACGGGAGCTCGCCGTCCAACTCGCGTAGCCCGTATGTCTCTTCCTCCCACTTCTTCCGCTCTGCGGGCGGAGGTGGAAGATCTTCGTCTTCGAACCAGAGCAACGTTAGAGTCTGATCCCATGCGGCCAGGTGACGGACGTCCTCGAAAAGCGATCCGTCACGCTCCCAGTCCTCAAACCATTGATCCGGCTCAGCTGCCTCCGGCCCGGAGCGGATTGCGCCGCTTCGCACGCGCGCACTTAGCGTGTCGGGCTGCAGCTCCATCCCGGGTCGGACCCACGCATTAGCGCTGCGCAATGATGCTGATCGCGCGCAATAGCGAACCCTGCCGCTTTCAGAGAGGACGAAGGCGCAGAGTTCTCGCGAGAAGGTGGCAAAGCGCGACCCGGTCGACATCAATGAAGCGTCGAACTCCTCAGCGAGATCACTGATGGCCGCGAAACACATATCGGCGGCGTCGACCCGCGGCTTGAACAGCTTGTAGGGCAACAGTAGCTCGGCAGCGAAGATGTCGCAGGCGATCTCGCCTGCGGGCCTACGCGAGAAGCTCCAACTCGGCGCCGCGTGGTCTGCAGCTATACCAAGAACTTCGTGGGCCACCTCGTGGCAGACACTGAAGCGCTGGCGGCGAGTATTGTGCGCGCAGTTCACGCAGATGCGGTACTTTCCGGTCGGTGTACGAAACGACCAAGCGTCTTCGTGCTCTTGAAGCACTTCTTGCTTCACCACCCCGCCGACCTGTGCCGCATAAGCATCGACTGATACCGGAAGGGCCAAAGGACCGCATTTGGCGATGAACTCGCGCGCCTTCATCGCGACGGCAAGCTCATCCATCATCGTCCTCCGCCATGAAGCGCCTGATGCGCGCCAGGGAAGTAGCGTAGTCCGGTCGCGCCCCGCGGTTCACCACGGTCGTCAGCATGTGGAATTCCGGGAACGAAATCTTGCGATCAGACCACGCGAACTCGGCAAGACCGGGATCGATGTTTGGGTGGTCCGCCAGAAACCGAAGGATCGCCTGCTCTCGTTCGGCGGGCCCGAGCGCGTCCACAAGCTTGTTCACGACCTCGCCCGAGGGCGACTCCTTCGCGCCCGTTTCCAGGCGGTAGATGTAGGCATGGTCGACTTCGCTGCGTTGCGCCAGCTCCCGCAAGCTCAGGTCGCCTCTCAGCGCCTTGAGCCAAACCCCTAACGCGGATCCAGGCATCCGCTCACCTTGACATTGGTCATGATACCCCCGATATTGTTGTCTACTCAGACAACACGCCCTGATCTGCTGACCGGCCGAGCAGGGCGTTTTTGAAGCCCGGATGTTGTCTGGCCGGACAGCAAAGTGCCACTCGGCAGGGCAGAACGCAAGCGCCGCGACAGCGGAGAGAGAGAACTGCCCATGGATTGGCGTGCGCCGACCAACGACCCCTTCGCTGATCCGCTTGACGCGGTGCTGGCGGAGATTGCGGTTAACATCCAACTGCCGCCTGGCCTGCACGCCAAGGCCGTCGGCCGCTACGAGGCCGTCCGCACCTACATCGAACGGCTTGGCAGCCCGTTGCACGGACGGGTGGCCTGCTTCTACCCCCAAGGCTCGATGCGGATCGATGCGACCATCTCAACGCGTGGGACGGACGACGAATACGACATCGATATTGTCGCCGAGATCACCGGACGCGACGACGGGCCGGAGGCGCTGCTCGATGACCTCGAGGCCGCGCTCGCGGGCTATCCGCAAGATCGTGCGTCAGACGCGTTGCGTCACGCTCTACTACGCTGACGGCATGCACCTCGATGTGACGCCGGCGCGGCGCACCGCACTGAAGGAGAAGGAAGGCGTGATCGCGCACGCCAAGAAGGAGCCTGGCGCTCCTCCGGGCCGCTATGTGCCGATGAACGCCTACGCGTTCGGCGACTGGTACACCGCGCGCACCCCGACGGAAGAACGCTTCGCCAAGGCGCTGAACGAGCGGCTCTATGCGCAGGCCGGCATCGCCTTCGCCGATGCCGACGTTCACGACGTTCCCGACCAGACGCCGCTCATCATCAAGAGCGTGACGACGGTGGGGCTGCAACTTCTCAAGCGTCACCGCAACATCGCCTACGCCGAGGAGACCGGCCGCGTGCCACCCTCCATTGTGCTCTCCTGCCACGCGGGCCATGCGGCCCAGGTGGGCATGGGTCTGGCGGACATGGTGATCCGACAGGCGCGCTGGACGGCGCGTGCGATCGATAGCGCGGCGCGCGTGGGCCGCCTCCTGTCAGTGCCGAATCCGGAGCTTTCCACCGAACTGTTCACCGATCGCTGGCCGGAGAACCAGACCCAGCAGCAGGGCTATGCACGGCATCTGCACACCCTGGCGAACGGTCTGGAGTCGGCCCAGCGGGGTAATGTGCAGCTCGAGGATCTCCAGACCTGGCTGCGGGTGCAGTTCGGCGAGCGGGTCGTGACCCGGTCGGTCAAGGCGTTCAACGACCGGCTCGGCCGCCAGGTGAAGGCCGGTCAGCACGGCTATACTCCCAAGGGCGGCCTGTTCACCCCCGCGGCGCCGGCGATCATCGGCTCGCTATCGAGCCTGGCGCCGGTCGTGGCCCGGGCGCACACCAATATGGGCCAGCGGCGCTTCTCGTGAGCCTGTCGATCGACACCCAGATCGAGGCGATGTCGCGGTTGTGGCCGGCCTTCAGGCTTGCCCGCCGCGAAGGACCGGCAGCCCTGTGGCTGGGGACGGTCCGGCCGCTTCTTCAGACCTACCGGGTGGGCGTCTTCTATCGCGCGCCCTTGGTGGTGGAGCGCTACAGCGTGCGGGTCGTGCAGCCCCAGGTCGAGATCCTTCAGCCGGCCTTGCGGCCGCGCCGCGGGGACGCCGAGGGGATGCTGCCCCACGTCTACTACGGTCCGGACGGTGAGGTGACCCTCTGCATGCTCGACCCCGACTCAGATGAATGGTCGCCATCCGACCTGCTGGCCGAGACGACTGTGCCTTGGATCACCGACTGGCTGGTCGCCTACGAAGGTTGGCGCGCCACCGGCGAATGGACCGGTACGGGCCGGCATGTGGAGCGCGTCTAGTGGCCAAGACGACCATCGCGCAAAAAACCCAGTCGGCGCTGTGGGCGCGGGCCGGAGGGCGCTGCGAGTACCGAGGTTGCAACGAGGACTTGGTCGGCGACCTGATCTCCGGGCGGGAAGATGCGACCTTCGGCTTCATCGCCCACATCATCGGCGACAGCGTCGACGGCCCGCGTGGTGACGCCGTGCGCTCGCCCCAGCTGGCCCGATCGCTCGAGAACCTCATGCTGATGTGTGCTCGGCACCACAAGCTCATCGACGTGGTCGACGTCGATGGTCACCCCGAGGCGGTCCTGCTCGAGATGAAAGGCGAGCATGAAAGCCGGATGCAGATCGTGACGGCGATCGACGAAGACCGCGCGTCGCACGTCATCCGCTTCGGGGCTAACATCGGCGAGAACGAAGCCTTGGTTTCCACTAAGGCCATCTTCGCCGCCATGCCGCCTCACCACCACCCCGCCAGCGGTCAGACGATCGATCTGGAGCTCGTCGGCTGCGCCTACAAGGACGACGAGCCCGCCTACTGGATCTTCCAACGCGACAACTTGCGCCGACAGTTCGACGCGAAGGTCCGCGGGCGGGTCGAGCGGCAGGAGGTGCGCCATCTCAGCGTTTTCGCTCTGGCGCCGCAGCCGCTGTTAATCGAGCTCGGCCGTCTGCTCTGCGACATCGTCCCGGCCACCGTGCGCCAGCGCCATCGGGAGCCAGCGACCTGGGCCTGGCAGGCCGATCAGCCTCCCATCACCTTCACCGTATCGGAGCCGACGTCGGGACGAGACCGCCCTGTAGCTCTGAAGCTCGGTATCAGCGCGACGGTCACGGACGAGCGTCTCACCAAGATCCTCGGTGCTGACGCCGCCATCTGGTCGGTGACTGTGGATGAACCCCACAACGACATTCTGCGTCGGCCCGAAGACCAAGCGGCGTTTCGGGCGCTGATGCGGTCGCTACTCGACCGCATCAAGGCCGAGCATGGCGAGGAAGCCATTCTCCACGTCTTTCCGGCCATGCCCGCTTCGCTGGCTGTCGAGCTTGGCCGCGCGTGGATGCCTAAGGCGGATCTGCCGATGATTATCTACGACAACAGACGGGCCGCCGGGTTCGTGCAGACCATCACGATCGGAGCAGACTGAGCGTCTTGTTTCCGCAAGAATTTCAGGCGCCGTCACTCGGACCGCAGGAATATGCGATCTTTAGAAGAGAAGAGGAGATGATCATGGCCGAAAAGAAGCCGCCGCCGCTACCTCGCTTCACCTTGGAAAAGAACACCAAGCGCGGAGGCTGGGATCTCAAACGTGAGGGCGCTGATCGAGCAACTAAGCATTTCGAAAACAAGTCGGAGGCCACTGCCAGGGGGGCACTATCCAAGGCATTGCCCGGCAGCGTCGGTACGGTTCGCATCCGCAAGGAAGACGGGAAGGTTCAGGAGGAACGCACGTTTCCCAGGAGCCGAGATCCGGATAGCACGCCTGGCTGAACTTTCAGCTTCAACCGCTGCGCGCCGTGGGAAGATCTCCGCCTTCAGCGGAAACGGGAGCGACTGCAAATGGCGCGTCCCAGCCGCAACCCGACGGCTCTTGTTGAAGGATCGACATCCCTTGACTAGGCTGCGACCACGAGTTCGGCGGTAATGCTCGCACTCGGATGCCCGATCGATCTTGTGATGTGGGGTGCTGTCCTGACCGGTCTCACGTTGGCGAAACCCAAGGTGACGATGGAGACGGATAGGAAACTAAACGTCAAAGCTAAGCTTGGGACGAAGGTGCTGCTTGCGGTTGCGTGGAGCCTGGTTGGGTGCAGCACCCCACGTCAGCAGGATGCTTAGGTCTCTCCGTACTCGGGTAGCCGGAGCGCCGCGGGGAGGGATTCGATCCCCCTCCCTCCACACCCTCATCCGAACGTCGCCTCTCCGGACGAGCGCCAATGTCAGCAACTGGCACACCGCTGCCACAGCCGCATTGGCGGACTAGCGCGGACCCTCAACGGGGGTTCGGGGGACAGGTCTGAGGTCGGCGGGGAGATGTCGCTTGGCTGCCACTTCTGCTACGCCAGCCGCGTTCGGTCGCACTGAGCCTCCCACACCCGCGGGCGTACCTGTTAGGCTTCGTCCGAAACCTCTCCTTTCGACCAAGCGCGAAAGTGCCGCTGCAGCACGGCCACCATGCGTGCGTCGTTATCTGAAAGCACAGCGGGATCGAGCGAGCTCACACGCACCTCCAGATCGGCGAGGCGGAAAAAGTCCTCCAGTGTCTTGCGCTGAAAACTCTCCGTGCGCGCGCTGACGCGGTCGCCCATAGCATGTACGGAGCCGACTGCAACGAACTGGTGGAGGACCCGGAGCAGACCCTCCACGTCGCGCGTGCGCTGCTGCACGTAAGCTCGGGGCTCATCAAAGCTACCCGCAAAGTCTCGCCATCGATAGAGGTACGAGACTAGGTCCTCAGGGTCGAGTCCCATCGGCTCGCGCGCGACGCGCGCCTTGATCCGCGAAACCCAAAGCGCTTTCAGCCGTGCGAAGTCCGCGTCATCGAAGAGTAGATCGACAACGTCCCCTTTTTCGCGCCGGTCTGCGTCTAGCGACAGCAGCATGGCCGGGACCGACAGAGCGTCGACGACGGTCATAGCTGCTTCCATCAGTTGAGCGCGCGCAGTTCTGTCAGCCACCCGGCGCAGAAGTCGCGACGCCGCTCGCCAGCATGAGATGTACGCGGAGTTCCAACTGTCATTCGATTTCGCAAGTGTCTCGCGACCAAGCTCGAAGAGCGTTGCTAACAACACGCCCGTGTTCTCCACGGGGAGTTGCTCCACGCCCTCGTCGAGGCGCGTGGCTAGAGAGGGCAAGAGGCCGTCGGCCTTGAGCGCCGTCACGGCCCGGGCGATCAGTTCCGCATCGCCGCTGGCGTCGATGAATGACTGGAAGTCCGACTCGGAGATGTCGCCAGCCCGGACCTGCAGATCAAAATACCGGTCGAACATGCGATCCGTGCAAACGCGCTTCTCCTTGACCCACCCGGCGCGCCAGCCGCCATCGTAATAGTGGTTTCGAAGCGGTCCTGAGATCGTGGGGAAGAGCTCTAAGACCAAGTCCTGCACCGTGGCGTTGTGCGCGGGCGATGCCAATGCCAGCACCGCCTCGATGTCGGCCTTGTTCCGCGCGCTCGCGTCGTCGCCGCTGAAGCGTGAACTCTGCAGCATGAGCGCTTTTTTCGACGCGATCGCCGCATGTACTGCGGGCTCGAACACACGCAGCGTCTCCAGCCCTACGAGGTCGATGACGTTCACCTCGAAGGCCTTCTCACCCTGATGGAGCGGTGTATGGATCGCGATTGACGACAGGAGCCGGCGCGTGTCCCGAAGTGTGGAGAGGAAGGGCAGGATTCCACCGATCAGCACATTGCCCCAGCGAACCTGCTGAAAGCCATTTGCTTCCGTGGCGAGGGCGCCGATGAGTGTCTGAAGTTCCGTCGTGAACGCCTGCTGCAGCGCTTCGCGGCTTGGGACCGGAAGGTCGAAGTTCGCCTGGACGATCTTTTCCAAGTACTCGGCACCTGCTCCAGCGCCACCCGAGATGGGATCGAGCGCGGCCTCGATGATCCCAGGCTGGAAGAGCAGCACAAAAGCGATGTTCGGCAGGTTCGCATTGGCCTTCACCTGACGGATCATCAGCCGGATTTGCTCCGGCTCGAGGCGATCGATGTCGTCCACAAACACGATCAACGGCCCGCGCAACTTCTTCAGGCGGCCCTCCAAATCCTCGCGCAACTCGTCGAGCGAACCGGCTGTTTGATCCTGCCCCGCCCAAGTCAGCGCGCGCCCCAGCAGCGCCGCGCCGACCAACAGCCCTAGGACCCAGCCCAGGGCCTCCTTCGCATCGATATCGAAGGCCGAGAGCCACGGAGGGGCTTGCAGGCCCAGAAACCCACTGGCCGCAATGACGCCCAGCCAGGTGAGCAGCGTCGCCTGGTGAGATTCTATGCTGCTCTTCGCGGCGGATGCCCCGGCGAGGACCTTTCCATAGCGGCGCATAAGGCGGGCGCGGCGCAAAGCATCGAGGGATAGGCGTCCGTCGAGCTTGCCGGCTATCTGCAGGAAGAGCGCGCGCGAGATGGTCGCGTTGTCGCCCCACTGCCACGGATTGAACTCCAGCCAGCGCTCAGATGTGTTCCGTTCCTTTAGCGTCTCGATGACGAGGTTCTTCAGCGATGACTTGCCGACGCCCCAGTCGGCTCGGATCGCAAAGACGCGGCCCCCGGACGGGTAGGGCGTAGCGATGATTTCGGCGATCCGGCGCGCGAGCGGCCCACGCTGTAGTAAGTCCTCGGTGGCGCTGCGAATGGGCGCGTCGCCGCCGAGCGCGTCGCTCGACGCGGGATCCGCTAGCCGAGCGCGACGCTCGCCAAACCACCACCAAGACCGCATGTAGTCCCCCGCTAAAGCACATCGGTGAGCAAGCCCCCCTGCTCACGCGACAGCCTAATCGAGAGCGAGTACGACGTCCTGGCCGGCCGCCTCCGCCACGGCCCACCGACTGGGACGCAAAGGTCTGCTCCTGGCGCCGGTCCCAACGTACGCTGATGGCGCTGGCAGAAACTCGCTATTCACAGGCTAGTCTGACTTTTCGCCGGTGGGTTC
Organism: Caulobacteraceae bacterium; assembly: GCA_027483845.1. Lineage (GTDB taxonomy): Bacteria > Pseudomonadota > Alphaproteobacteria > Caulobacterales > Caulobacteraceae > Phenylobacterium. The sequence goes on from JAIXTR010000590.1 coordinate 13,517, forward strand.
CGCAGACGTCCTAACCTGGAAGACACAAGCGGACCAACTGGTGAAGTCCTCATAGCCATCCGAGACTATGCCGTCATGACCTTTCGCCTGCATGTCGCGCGTCAGTTGCTCTGATGCAGCCAGCCGAGTCTTTCGCGTGCCAATCGTAGTGCCGTAGTGTTTCGCCTGTTCGACGATGTCACTCGCTGACAGATGAAGCGCATTTTTCAGATGGATCACGGCCTCGACGACCTCGCCGCCGTGTTGAGCGTAGATCTCTGCATGCTCGCGGCTGCAGACCCAGTATTCACCGCGACCGTAGTCTCCGGGATCTGACGCGAAATCAGAGTGATTCCGGCGCCCCGATAACCCTCGGTACATTCTCATTCTGAATTCGCCGCTCGCACCTACGGCAGGGAACACGTCTGGATGCGGTCGCAAACGGTCGCGTCCTAGTTGGTCTTGGCAGGGCGGCTGAATGTCTTCTTCCTGTACGTCAGTCAACGTCCGCTCCTGGCGCAAGCCAGCCTTCGAGTGTTGCGCCGGCGGCGCCGCAAGCGTGGCCACCTGTTCCCGGAACACTTTACGAGCAGCCATTTCCCGGGTCAGCGCTTCGACACAATCTCGATGTCGAATGGTGACTGGCAGCGGCGCGCCTCGACGCGCCACCGCCTCTGGAATGGGACTAGAACGCCGCGAAGCAGGCGGCCAGCGACAGACCGGCCTGGGTGTTCTCGGCGATGCACCGGCTCATGGTCGCCGCACGGTCCTGATTGCGGAGCACGATCCGGGTGGCGTTGAGCTCGGCGTCCGAGATCTGGCCGCGCGCGCCCGCCTGAGCCATCGCGAGCGCCAGCTGACCCTGCAGCTGTGAGAGATCGGCCGCGCTGAGTGTCGCCTGGCCCTGGGCTGCCGCCGCGCGCAGCGCAATTTGCTGCTGGAGCAGGTTCAGCTGCGCGGCCGTGGCGGTAGTCTGATTCTGCAGAGGCGCGGCCTGAAGCAGGTATTGCTGCTGCAGGAGGGCAAGGTCCCCAGCGGAGAGCAATTTCTGACCTTCAGCGGTGCCCGCCTGCAGAGCGTAGTCCGCCCGCAGCGCCCCGAGCTCGGCCTCGGACAGGGTGCGCTTGCCGTTTACCGCGCCCGCCTTGAGGGCGATGTCGGCGTTGAGCCTGGCGAGCTGCGCGGTGGCAAACGCGGCCTGGTCGTTGGCGCGGCCGGTGCGGATGCTCACGATCTTGGAGACGCCGTCGGCGAAGCCGTCGAGCACCCGCAGCGGCAGACGCGCCGCCTCCAGCGCTTCGCTCGGCCGCGAGCTGCTGTAGTCGGTCAACATGCCGTCCTTTAGGGCCATGGTGTACTTTGACTTGGTGAAGAGGCCGGCGTCCTGGCGCAGGAAGGCGATCGGGCCTGCCTGCGGCAGCGACAGCGCCAGCACCTCGGCCGTGTACCACCGCGTGTCATTGACGGTGCAGTTGCCGGCCGCGGACGTGCATTTCTGGATCCGCACCCGAACATCGACAGGGGTGCGGTAAACGATGCCGCCGATCGCACTGTACCAAGTGTTCACCGAGGGCTTCGGCCGCGTGTCCTGCGACCACACGTTTCCTTCGGCGATCAGCCGGACACCAAGGCACTGCATGTCGACGTTGAGCCTGGCCACCGACTCGACGTCGGCGAAGTCCGCCATGCCGATGTACTGATCGGGGAAGTTCTTACAGGCGTCTTCTGCGGGTTCGGGATCGCGATTGGACTTGCCCCCGTACGCTCCGACGCCGCCGGCCTGAATCGCACCGGAGAAGGCCGCCAGCTCGACGAGGACGTCCGCGGTCCGGTCGGCCGCCGTGATGTCCGTCGAGGTCAGCAGACCCGCCTGCGTGATCGTCAGCTTCTGATCGTCGTCGCGGAACACGTTGTGGTGCGGGTTTAGGCGAAACGCCTGGCCTGGGTCGCCGCTGGGCGGCAGAAGCTCGATCTTGACCGCTACCTTGCAGGCGCTCGGCTTCTTCGGTTCGGTCGCCGCCGTTCCAGTGGTCGCCGCCGTCCCGGTGGTCGTCGCGGGCTGGCCCGCCGACGGCTCCGCCTTCGGCGGCGTCTGGCCGCAGGTCGAGGCCTTGGCCACCGTCTCGAGATTGTCCCTGGCCTTGTCGCGCGTCTCTTCGGCCTTCTTCAGCGCGGCCTCATTCTCCGAAATTTCGGTCGTCAGCTTGCTGGAGCGCCTGTCGAGGATCGCCCGTTGAACCGTCTCGCTCATCGGGGTGCGCAGGATTGCGTCGTCATTGTCCTTGAACGCCCCCTTTGAGGCCTCGACCTTGCCCTCGGCCGCCTCCGCGTCGGACTGGGCTTTTACGAAGGCCTTCACCGCATCGTCGACCGGACCGCCACTGCGTGTCGCGGTCACGCGCGCCAGCTGGCGGGGCAGGAAGTAGGTCAGGCCGTCCGCCCCCGGCGTCTGCGCGATCAGCGGCGGCGGCGGCGGAGGCTGCGGTGGCGGCTGTGCCGGTGCGGCAGCCGCGGGCACCGCCGCGCCTGGCTGCTGTCCGGGGACGGTGTCGCACGCTCCGGTCCCCGGCGTTCCGCACGGCGCCTCGGTCGGGGCCGCACTGGCGATTACGACCGGCAGCGGCGGCGGGGGTGGCGTGTGCTCCGACGTCACCGTCGCGCATCCGCTCAGGACCGCTGCCGAGAGCAGCGCAGCGGGACCCAGGGTTCTCATCGCATGCCTCCTTGGCGTTCTGCATCACATGTCATTGCGCGGCTGCACCCTGAAGGTGGTCAGGAACGACCGCGTCGTCGCGACCGCCGGGTCACCAGTCGTGTCGCGCGCCCAGCCGACGAGCTCGGACGCGCGCGTGTAGAGACCGAGTAGATGGTGGTCGGGCCCTGGCACGCCGCAGTCGCCGGGCGCGCCCCAGCTCACCAGCCCGATCGTCTGCGGCTGGCTCGCCGGTCCGGCCACTAGCGGCCCGCCGCTGTCGCGCGCGCAGGTGTCGTCGGTCAGACTGCGCGCGCACATCGAGAAGTCCCCGAACGCGGCGCGCTGATCATCCGACAGCACCTTGCGGCATTCGGCGTTGGTGATCACCGGCAGCTTCACTGCGCGAAGCAGGTCGGACACCTGATTGGTCCTGTCGTAGGCACCCCAGCCGCTCGTCACGACCTCGCCGCTGTCGAACCATGTGGCGCGGATCGGGGCCGGGCGCGCGCCGTAGAATGGCGTCGCCAGCTTTAGGATCGCGGCGTCGTAGGCGTACTTCTGTCGGGTGAGCTTCCACCGAGGATGAATTCGGGGACGCCAGTTCGGGTCGAGCGGGAGCTGGGCGCCCTGAGCGAATTTATCGCTCCCAAACCAGAGTTTCAGGTTGTCGGGCCCCAGGATGGTAATTCGGCCCCAGTCATTAACCGCAGCCGCATCCACGCAGTGCGCTGCCGTCAGGATGTACTGTGCGCTGATGAACACTCCGCCGCAGCCCCACTCCGAGCCGCGGTAGCTGATCGCGATAGCGACCTGCCAGCGATAGTCTTCCGCGCGCACGGGCTGGCCGGTGTTTTCTGGCGACATCGGCGCCGCGACGGCGGATGTCCGGCCCGGCGTCGGCCCGCTCTGCATCCGCGACCACGGCAAGAGCGCCACTACCGTGGCCAGCGCCACACTCGCGCACCGCATGCGCATGAAGTTCCACACAGCTTGCCCCCAGCCCCGCGGGAGGACAATCGCGCGAAGATTTGGCGAGGGCAACTTCTTATAGAACCCAGTTCGTCGAATCCGGAGCGGTGCATGGACTTGCTGAAGACATGGGCGTGCTTGACGGTCGACAAAGCGAAGCCGCTTGGTTTCCTTGGACACCTCATCCGGGGCCGCAGCCAAGCTTAAGCTTTACGCCGCGGAGCAATGTCGTCAGCACCTCAGCTGCCCTCGGAGACACGCCCCACTATTCGGCATCGGATCCATCGTCGCCGCGCTGATCGCTCGGAGCGTTGCCATACCTGAACGTCCGCTCTCGGGCCCGGTGCGAATGTCCGCTTCTGGCGCATCCGCGACAGACGACTGAAGCGCCCTATGGCTTGACGAGCCGGACGCCCAAGCTAGTTGGGTCCTTGGGACGTCGCCCCTTGTAGACATCCCGCATCTGCAGTTGGGTGTACCCGGGAGGCGTTTTGGTATGGCTTGGCGAACGCCATTTCCGCGTGCGCGCGCGAGCTGGGCGCGGGCCGTCCTGCTCGGCCTGGCGATGGCTGCGGCGGCGACGGTCCTGCGGTGGGCCGTCGTTTCGGTCATCGGCTATAGTCTGCCCTTCATCACCTACTTCCCGTTCCTGCTCGCGGCCTCGATCTGGGGCGGCGCGTGGGGCGGCGTGGTCGCCCTCGTGGCGTCGGCGCTGTTCGCGGGACGGCTCTTCTTCCACCCTGACGACCCCCTGCGGGAGTGGGCCCTGGGGTCGTTCGTCATCGCCGGCGGATTCGTCATCGGGGCGGGGGCGCTCCTGGCCGAGGCGGTGCGGGTGTCGCGCGACCGCGAGCAGCGCCTTGAGGCGACCGAGGCGCAGCTTCAGACATTGGTCGGCGAGCTCGCCCACCGGGGACGCAACGCGATCACCGTCCTTATGGCGATCGTAACCCAGAGTCTCCGCCGAGCTGGCTCGCTGGAGGAAGCCGAGCAGATCATTAATGCGAGACTCGAGGCCTTGGGCCGGGCGCAGGAAGAGGTCCTTAAGGCCGAGGGTGGCGCGACCTCTCTTCCAGCATTGCTGTCGCGCACGCTGGAGCCCTTCGACCTCACCCGGTTCGAGCTCGATTTCGACGGCCCGGCGGTGGTGCACCCCGACGCAGCGGCGGGCGTCTGCCTGGTGATCCACGAACTGGCCACCAACGCCGTCAAGTATGGGGCTCTTTCGGCGCAAGGCCGGGTCCGCGTCCTCTGTCGGGAACACGAGGGCAAGTCGCGCCTGGAGTGGCGTGAGATCGGCGGACCAATGGTCGAGCCGCCGGCGGCGCACGGCTTCGGCCATCGGCTTCTGCGGGGGGCGCTGTCGCCGCACGGCGGCAGCGCAACCCGGCGGTTCGAGCCCGATGGCGTCGTCTGTGAGATCGAAATCCCCACGCCGGACTCATCGAGCAGATCGGCGGTCCATTCCAAGTCGGAATTGCCGCCCCGATCGACTACCGCCTGAGCCGACGTCGCAGCGCAATAGTCCTCGCCAGCGGCCCAACATCCCCATCGCGCAAGCCCACGATGCATGGCCCGCACAGCGTAGCGCCGACTGAAGGCCGATAGGGGGCGGAAGCGGATGGGGCAGTGACGGGCGTTCGAACGTCCGCTTTCGGGCGCGATCTCAATGTCGGCTGATGGCGCATAGCTGCCGGCTCCCGTCCTTCAGCGGCGCGCCGCCTCTTCGCGGAACCGTGGTGATCCGACTTGGCGGCGCAATGGCGCTCCTCATCTTCATATTTGCCCCATTGATCGGCTAAGCTGAGGCATGGACCCTGCCTCCACAGGTCTACTAATGGCGGCTGCCGCAACCATCTGCAAAGAGGGGGTGAAAGCCGTATGGGACAACGGCGGCGACAAGATTTGGGAGCTGACGGGCGGGGCGGCGATCAGCGGCGCCGTCGGTAATGAGGCGCACGGCCGGCTGAAGGCCGCGATCGCGGCACGGGTCCGCCGCAAGCGCTCGCTTAGCGAGAACCACCGCCTGGCGCGGGCCCTCCGCAAGGCGCAGCTTGGTGCCACCGACCTCGCCCTGCACCGCTACCGCCGGAAGCCCGAGCAGAACCCGCATCGGGCGTTCCTCGACGGCGCCGAGGCGGGGCTGCGCAAAGCGCTCGCGGAAGTCGCTGACCTGAAGTGGGGCGACGAGGTCGAGACGGCCTGGATGGCCTCGTTCGAAGAAGCTTTCGAGAGCTTCGGTAAGGCCGACCCAGAGGCCGAGATGACGGACGCGGCCCGCGCCTGCTCGGCGGCCGCCTGGGCGGAGGTGGTGGACTGGGCCGGCGGGGCGGTCGCACCCGAGCGCCTGCGCCTGGAGTTCATGGGTGATCTGCCAGGGCGCACGCTCTGGTTCGAGGCCTTCAAGTCGGGCGTGCTGGACGCGCTCGTCGAGGATGAGGACTTCCGAAGCGTCTTCACCGCCGGCAAACTGGTCGAGATCAGCGGCGTGGCGGTGGAGAGCCGCGACATCCTGTTGGTCCTGCAGGCCCAGTCTGCCAAGGCAGTGGCCGACCTCGCCGCCTTGCGACGCGATGTGGCGACGCAGGCGCAAAGTCACACTGCGGTCGGCGAAGCGCTCGCCCAGATCGGGCGGACGCTGGACGCGCTGGAGCGCGAGTTCGTCCGCGACCTCGACCTGACGGTGGGCTACGCGGCGCTGCCGCCGGACCGCGCGCGGCGGCTTCCAACGGCTCTTGTCGTCGCCGAATACGGCGTGATTCCCTACGATGACGCCGAAGGCGCACGCGCCGAGCTCCTCGCCTGGGCGAGCTGCGCGGGCGAGGGCCAAGTCGGCGGTCGCCTCGTGGTGGCGCCGGGCGGCCACGGCAAGACGCGCTTGGCGCTAGAGCTGGTGGAGGCCTTGCGGGGTCAGGGCTGGGCTGCGGGCGTGCTGGGCCGCGCGGCGTTCGTAAGCCGCGACGCGCGCGGCGAAGCGGATGCGGACGCACGGCTGCGGCGCTTCTTCGAAGCGCAAGGACCGGCTGGCGCCCTTCTGGTGCTGGATTATGCCGAAACCCGGGTCGATGACGTCGAGCGGGTGGCCCGCATGGCGCTGGCCTGCTCGCCCGGCAAGCCCGTGCGCCTACTGCTGCTGGCGCGCCACGCCGGCGAGTGGTGGGAGACGCTTCGCTACGAGTCTCGCGACGTTGAGCTGATCTTCGAAGCCGTGCCGCACGCGCGGCTCGGAGCGGCGCTGAGGCCGGAGCGTCGGGAGGTGTTCTTCAGCCGTGCGGCCGCGGCCTTCGCCGCGGGCTTGGCCAAGGCCGAGCGCGCCGATGAGCCGCTTCTGGATCCGTCCTGGGCCGCGCGCCCTTCGCCGCAGAGCCGCCTGTCCAGCGACGCCGCAGCAACGCCGCTTGCCCTGGCCTTCGAGGCGTTTCTCCACGTCCGGGGCGTCGCCGCCACTCAACCGCCCGCCGTAGAGATGGCGCGCGAGGAACGTAGGCACTGGGGGCGGGCGCTGGGCGCCACGGCGTCCGACATCGCTCGCGACAGCGATCCGCGCATCGACGGTGTCGCGCGGTGCGCTGCAGCCCTCACCCTCGTAAATGGCGCAGCCGCCGCCACGCTGGCCGAGTCCGACCGTGCGCTGGACGCAATTCTCGGCGCTGCACTGAGCGGATGGAGCGCCGGGAACGGGGACGAGTTGGCCCGGGCGCGGCGTCTGGGCGAGGTCCGCGCGGGCGTGGTGAAGCTCTACCGGGATGAACCCGCCCGCGGCTACGCCCTGCGGCCGATCCTGCCGGACCTCCTGGGCGAGTGCTGTGTCGGCCTGCTCGGCCCGGAGCGCTGCCTTAGCGTGGCGTCCGCCCTGGCCGACCGGTGTCAGGGGGGCGGCTTCGACAACGTGGCCCAGGTCCTCGACCGGGCCACGCGGCCGGTACACAACGCTCCGGTCCGGGACACAGCCCGCCACGCGCTCTTGAGCCTGGCGACCGAGCGGTTCAGCGATGTGGGTTCGAACCTAATTGAGACGGCCCGGACCCAGGATGGCGATACCTTCGCCCTGCTGCAGGCGGCCATCGACAGGCTCGACAACGACGACCTCGGATACTTCGTGGCGCTTTGCGGCCGCAGCTCGACGCGGTTGAGGGAGTTGGGGTTCCACGCCGCGCAGCGCCGAAGCCGCATAAAGGACCTTCGCGGCGCGCCTGAGGCGGTCCGCGAGGCTGCGCGGGAGGAGAACACCCGCCGGCTCCGCAACGAGGCCCGCGAGACGCTCGAAAAGGGTGGGAACGACGGCCCCGACCTACTCTACTATTTCCTCAGCCGCGACCTCGCCGCCGCGAGTGACTTGACTGCGGGCGGACGCACGGACCTGGCCGAGTTCCACGTCGCCGGCGTCCACGATGTCATCACCGATGAAGAGATCCTGTCGCAGCTCCGCCCGACGCATCAGATCTCCCTGCTACAATCGACGGGCATCGCCGCGATGGACCAAGGCGTTCTCTGGCTCGCCGACCAGATGCTCTACAAGGCGATGACCCGCCTCATGTAGCTTCGGCCGCGGTTCGACGCGGCCGAGTACCACCTGCTCATGCTCTCCACGGCGGGCGGCATGGCCAAGTGCCTGCGCCGCCAGGGCCGCGAGGGCGAGTCGCTCAACCTGCTTGAGCAGGTCCACCGGGTTTTCGGCGCGCCAAGTCCGCAGCCTACGGCCGAGCTGCTGCACGCCCTCGCCGCCTATGAACACGAATATTCCGAGACGCTGGCGGCGGCGGGCCTCGGCGAGGATGCGCTCGCGCGCGCCAAGCGGGCCGTCGAGCTCGTCGAGGCAATCGTCGATGAGGATCCGGACGCCCGCCGCACCTGGCTGGCGGGCCTGGTCGACAACACGGGCATTCGCCACGGCGAGCTGGAGCAATATGACGACGCCCGGCGTGCTCATTGCCGCGCCCTCGATCTGCGCGAGGACCTCGCGCAGATCGCGCCAAAGACCGGCAAGGCGGACCTGTCGATCACCCTGCACAACCTGGGTTCCTTAGAGCTTCAGGCGGGGCGGGAAGTCGAGGCGGAAGCCCACCTTCTGCGGGCGCTGGCCATTCGACGCGAGCTCGTCGCGGACGGTGAGACCGGCTACCTCATCCAGCTTGGCGAGACCGTGAGCAGCCTCGCCGTCCTGCAGTTTTCCAAGCAGGACATCGCTCGGCTCGCCGAGAGCGCCAACGAGCTGCGGACAATTGGCAGGGCGCTGGAAGGCATCGCCGCGATGGAAGCCGCCCAGCTGATCGCTGGCGCGTGGATGTTTGATGTGGCGGTCGCTGAGTTTCGCGAGGACCTTCGGGGTGTTCTAGACGCCGGCATACGTGGCCTTGAATACATCCGCGGCCTGAAGGAGCCGACGGTTAAGATCCAGCATCTGGAGCAGGTTCTCGGGCGCCAGGTCGCGCAAGCGGTCGGCGCAGCCCGCCAGGCGCGCATTCGCGTCGACCTGCCGGATTGGCTGGCCCAAGCGCTGCAGCCGCCCCGGCCGCGCGACCCGAAGCCACCGCCGCCTTCGGCGATCGGCGCGGCGTTCGCGCAGTTGCAGCAATCGATGCAGCGTTTGCAGACGACACAGGCTAAGGAAGACGAAATCGCGTTTGACGATGCGCTACGGGCCCTTGAGCTCACTTTGGAACATGCGGGCGACGATCCCCAGTCGGCGCAGATGCGCCAGTTCATCGCGCAGCTGCAAGCGACGACCCAAGAGGCCTCCGAGCTCAAGGCGTACGAGGACGAGATCGGTGACGCGTGGACGCCCGCCCGTTTGGAAGCCCATCAACTCATGCTCGCGATCGTGGCGGCGGCAACGGGCGACGGGCGCCTGCAGGAGCGGTTGCGGGACGCCAGCGTAAAGTCACGAGAGCTTAGCCGTGTGCTGGCGAGCCACGGCGAGGAGCTTGACCCCATTCGTCGCGTCTTGAGCCAGGTCGGAGCCTGGGGGCCAAAATTCGGATTGGCGCCGGAGTTCCAGGTGCCGCTGGAGATGGCTGTCGTTCCATCGCGGATGCCGGCGCAAGCCTCCAGCGCGCCGCCCGACCGTGCGCGGCTGTTCTCGACGGGGGCGGCCTATGTCCTTCGGAAGATCAAAACGACGTTCCGAATCTGAAGCTCCGCCGACTTTCGGCCTGGAACTCGGTCGATATCTTCAGTCACTCCGGCCCCGACCAAGAGCCCCCGTGAACTGGTGCGCGAGAACAATGTCCCGCCCCCCGGGCCCCCGCAGACATCCGCACCTGGATGCTGCGGGGCGCGGCGTCGCCCGGCCAGTGGAAGGATCCCGCCTTTCAGGCCTCTGCCGATCTCTCCGCTCAGGCGCTGATCCGAGCCTGGCAGGTGAGATCAAGACTGACGCCCTCCCGTTCAAAGGTCCGCCCCATACGCAGCTCGACACGCCTGCAATCGGCGCCGCCAGGGATCTCGACCTGAAGGGCCTCAATGATCTGAGAGACGGTGCGGCCTGGGTCCGCTTCCCGGCCCGATCCCAAGGTCCCCTAGTGGCGCGTTCCTGGCTCATCCAGGCCGGCGGGCCTCCACGATGCGTAGCAGGTGTGACGCCAAGGTCACCATTTCCTGCGCTTCTCGGGTCTCGTTGATCTCTACCGTCCGATGGGAGTGCGGGTTCTTGTAAGATCCGATGGCCCCGGAAAATAAAGCCCCCAGGGCTTCACGCTCGGCGAACGGGTCATCCATCTTGGTGAGCGGTCCATTGTTCGGATTAAAGGCAAGCCGCATTAGCGGCACTCCGATGTCCGTGGCCGCGAACCCCCCGGCATCTCGCACGGCGACCTCAACCGCGCGGAAGGCGCGCAGGACCGCGATGGCCAGGTCGCCGCGAGCCAGGTCTAGCCAAACATCGTCAGCGATGGCCGGGTGCAACATGGCCTTGGGATAGGCGATTGCCTGGACGTATGATCGATAGCCGTGCTCATCTGCCGCCAGCGCCTCGCCGCGACGGGTTAAGACCCGCCAGCCGTTCGTGCCGTTCATCCCCTCTGCCGGCACGATCAACAGGTTGATCTCCAGCCACTGCCACGCCTCGCGTCCTGCTCGCGAGACCTGTGCGTAACGCTGGGCGGGGTACGTCGGCACGCCAGCAGGGGCGAGGCCGCCGCAGAGAACATCCTGGGCCAGCACGTTGGCGGCCAGGAACATGCCGTTCTGGGCCGCTGATGCGGCGGCTTTCAAGACTGAGCGCGCCAACTCCTCCGGCGGCAGGGCAAGTAGTACGTCCGGGTCGGGGATGAGTTCAGGAAGCCTGGCCATAAGACTTTATCGCCCGCACGCTTCAGGATTGGCCAGCCCCGTTTGAGGTCGTGCCCCCCACGCGGGATACGGCGATGGCGGAGTTGGCGAGGCGTCCAACGGACCGATCTTGCGCTGATAGGCCTCTGCCCGAGCGTCGACTTCCTGACGTGGTCGAAACGTCCGCAAATGGCGCGAAGATGACGCGCGCGCGATTGTCCGCTTAACTCGCCGAGCGGCGTAGTTGCCGCGACAATTAAGGGGTCTCCATGCGCCTTCCCGTGATAGGACTTGCCCTGATCCTGGCTCTGGTTTCCTCGCAGCATGCGGCGAGTGCGCCGCCGCTCATGGGCCCTCATGAACTTCAGGCCACGCCGTCCAAGCCCGCCGACGCCCGCATCGCATACGGAAGTGACCCCAGTCAGTTCGGCGAACTCCGCGTCCCGGCCGGCCTCGGTCCGCACCCGGTGGTCGTTCTCGTGCATGGTGGTTGCTTCAAAGCCGCCTACGCCACGCTGAGCGATCTGGCGCCGATGGCGGACGCCCTCAAGGCGGAGGGCGTCGCCACATGGAACCTCGAATATCGTCGCTTGGGCCAACCCGGGGCAGGCTGGCCTGGCACCTACAGGGACGTCGGCCAGGGCATTGACCACTTGCGCGCGCTGGCGCCGAAGCATGGGCTCGATCTAAAACGCGTCGTCGTCGTCGGTCATTCTGCCGGTGGACACCTTGCCATGTGGTCCGCAGTCCGCCGCAGGCTGCAATCGACAAGCCTGCTGGCCTTGCCAGACCCTCTGGCCCTGCGCGGAGTGATCAATCTGGCAGGGCCGGTCGATATGCGGGACAACATCCAGAACTACGAAGCCGAATGCGGCGATCCGGTTGTCACCCAGATGCTGGGTGGCGCGCCCAGTCAGACGCCGGACAACTACGCGCAGGTCTCCGCGTCGGACCACCTCCCGCTGGGCGCGCCGCAGGTCCTCATCTGGGGGGAGCACGAACCCTACCTGCCGCGCCCGCTCGCACAAGCCCATGTCGAGCGCGCGAAGGCCGCAGGTGACGACGCCCGGCTCGTCGTCGTCGAAGGCGCTGGCCATTTCGAGATCGCGAGCCCGAAAACCGCCGCGTGGCCAGCCGTACGGCGGGAGATTCAACGGCTCCTGCGCGCCAACTAACACGCCGTCGGCGCTCGCGCCGTGACCTCGCGGTGACACGCTCATGATGCGGCAGCGCTGCGGCATGCGCTCGGCTGGATACGCGCGACAAGGTCCGCCAGCTTAGGCGGCGCACCCGATCCAGTCGGGTCTCGCGCGCCTTAGCGACTCGGCGCACGCCTAGCCGCCTGCTGAATGGAATTAGGAGAGCTCGCGATGGTCACAGAGAAGAAGACAAATGCGTTGCAGATGCCCCTGACGCCGTCCGCCGAGCTGGCGGCCGTCGTTGGCGCGGGTCAGCTTTCGCGCGGCGAGACGGTCTCGAGGATGTGGGCCTACATCAAGGCGAACAACCTGCAGGATCCCGCGAACAAGCGCGACATCCTGGCGGACGCCAAGCTGAAGCCGATCTTCGACGGTAAGGACAAGGTCAGCATGTTCGAAATGAACAAGCACCTTGCGAAGCACCTGAAGTAGGCTTGGGTTCGGCGTCGGGCGGGGCTCGGAATCGGTCACGAGACGGGGCGGCGCCGCCTTGTGCGGATTGCGCGATCGCGGTGAGCCGGTGTAATCAACGGCCGCGGCCCCTGTGGTGGAATTGGTAGACGCGCCGGATTCAAAATCCGGTTCCGCAAGGAGTGTCGGTTCGACCCCGACCGGGGGCACCAGGCTTTGGCTCCGTTTCTGGAGGGCGCGCGTGTGATCGCTCGAGCCCATTGAGCGGTGGAGGACTACCGGTGGCTAAAGAGGAGCTGCCGCGCGGGGCCATCGTCCGTCCAGCCGATCTGCCCACCCACTTCCCCACGCATCGGCACGATGCCGCGTTTTGGGAGGCGCTGGGCCGGGTGGTCGCGACGTTTGGCTTCTTGGAAGAGATCTTGGGGAAGGCGATCTTCTCGTTCACCGGGACCCGAGCCTATCCGGAGGAGGAGCTGGAGGCCGAATTCGAGCGGTGGCTTCCTAGCTTGCAGCGTGCGCTCTCCGATCCCCTAGGCAATCTCATCGACAGCTACGGCAGGGCCGTTCGCGCGCATCCGGACGCTACGATTACCGACCTTGACGAACTGCTCGCTGACCTGCGTACCGCGGCAACATATCGGAACGTACTGTGCCATGGGTCATGGAGATCGCCTGACACGGAGGGCCGGGCTGTTCCACTCTTCGTCAACAAGAAGAACGAGATCTGGACCGGCGCCTTCGATCAGGCGTTGCTGCAGCAGGTCCAAGCGAACGCTGTCGAGCTGATTTGCGCCGTTATGACCTCGGTTGCGGATATGGGCTGGCAGTTTCCAGGCTCCGCTGGGCCGGGCAAGCCGATCGCATTGGCCAAACGAAGCGGCTAACGCCAGGCCCCGCCGGCGGGGTCCCAGGTCCCTCGGGCGCCTTCCGGCACCTCTAGGCTCCCGATGACCGGACCGAAGAAACTTCGCAGTTCCGCCTGAAGTTCGGGGAATGGCGGCGGCTTCAGCGCTGGCGGCGTGCGCCGCAGGAAGCCTGACCAGAGGCCGCTTTGCTCGGCGACGGCGGCGAAGCTGTCGGTTAGGCCTAGCGGCACCTGTGTGGGGAAGGGGGTCTGGCGGCGGCGAAGGGTTCCCCCGACCGCCTCGACCACGCTCGCCAGGTCGAACGGGAAGGTCCCAGTCGTGACCCAGATATCGTGGAAGTCTTTGATCCGGGTATTCGCCTCGCCGAACGCGACCATCGCCTGGAACTTCTCCGCCACGACGGTCTCCGGCGGATACATCAAGATGTTCGCGGCCGGCATGTTCGGCAGAATGCCGGGGAAACTCTGCCGCTTTGGCGCCGGATAGACGTGGTCGCCGAAGCCGATGTCGACCAGGACACGGATCTTCGCGCCGGCCAGGGTGGCGTTCATCGCCAGCCGGGCGCCCTGGTACTTGTCGGCCTCCCGCACCGGTTCGACCGTGATCGACGCGGGATCGAAGGCGATGCCGTCGTCCTTAACTTCGACCTGGCAGATGCGGGTGAAGAGCGCGGTCAGGGCGGCGGGGTCGGGATTGCCTTCGCCGAGCAGGTCAAGGTCGCCGGTCGGCCGGAAGACATGCTCGGGCCAGGTCACGAACAGCATGGCGCCCTTGAGCACGTAGCCCTCGGTCGCGTCGGTGAGGCTCAGGCGGTAGAGCAGCCGCTCGATCGCGTAGCGCGTCAGGATGCGGTTATAGTCATCGCCGTGTTGCCTGGCGTGATTCAGGAGCCGCGCCCTGATCGATACGGCGGGATCGCTAATGGCCTTGGTCGTCATTCAATGGCCTTGATGTAGGGCTGCATCCGCTCCGAGACCCGGTTGATGGCCGCATAGGTCATCAGTTGGCTGGGGGTGGTCTTCCGCTGGCGCAGGGCGTCGCGCAGCGCCTCGATGGCGACGTCCTCACCAACATGTCGGCGGTGTTTGAAACAGTCGGCCACCGTCTTGGCGACGCCATAGATGGGCACCAGGACGCCCTCCACTTCGATCTGTTCGACGCCGGCCGTCATGACGGCGCCAGTGGCGCGGACTATTTCAAGTTTGAGGCCCTGCACGTTCGGCGTCCGGGCCTTGTGCGGGATGGTCATCCAGACGGCGTGCGGCAGTTGCGTGGTCAGCTCGTGATGATGCAGGGCGCTGATTAGGCTCACAACACCGCCGGGGACGAGCCGGGCTGCCTCCGCCAGATCGTGGGCGGTGTGTTCGCCCACGCGCTCGGGTTGCTGATAAAGGCCCCGGTTGAGGCGGACCAGTTCGCCGGTCTCGGTCAGGCGCTTCAGATAGACGAGGGGAATGCCGGCAGCCTTGAAGTCTCGCGCGCGCGCAATCCCGCGGGCCTGGGTCAGGCTGAGGGCGCGTTCTCGATGAGTCATATGACGTTCGGCCATGGTGTTATCTATTGTCGGCAAAAATCCCAATTTGTCGACTAAAGGGATGGATTGGAAAATCTCAACTGATGTCATATATTTCCTATGACATGAGTAACGCAACCCCGCCTGCTGACCTGACCCCGAAGCACGTCCGTGCGGCCCGCGCCCTTCTGGCTTGGTCCCAACGGGACCTCGGCAAGGCCGCCAAGGTGGCGACCTCCACAGTCGCCGACTTCGAGCGTGGCTCACGCACACCGGTCGCGAACAACGCGAAGGCAATTCGTACTGCGCTCGAGGGCGCTGGCATTCGTTTCCTGCCGACCGGCGCGGTCATCGGACCAGCCGTGCCGATGATCATGCCGAACGGGCACCCTGGGATGCCGGTGCGCTGGGTCAACGCTGACCACCTCGCCGAATGGGCCGGTCGCACAGACGGACCCGTCAACCTTCCCACCCTGATCGCTTTTCTTGTGCGCGCCACCCACGGGGGCGCCGTCCACCTCCGCTTTCCCTCGGACGGCGGCGTACGCCATCCTGGCTGGGACGGGCTAACCACCGCCGACGTCGGCGGAGACTACGTTCCCCAAGGGGAGGCCGGGTGGGAACTGAGCGCGCAGCGTAAGGGGGTGGCCCAGAAGATCGCCACTGATTATCGCAAGCGCACGGACGAGCCGGCTCCGCTCAACCCAGTTACGTCGACCTGCGTGTTCGTCACCCTGCACCATTGGCCGCAGAAGGACGAATGGGCGAAGGAGCAAATCACGGCAGGACCATGGCGCGACGTCCGTGTCTACGACGCCGACGATCTGGTCCATTGGATCGAACAGACCCCGGCGGTAGGCCTGTGGCTCGCTACCCGCCTCGACAAGCGACCGCCTGGGACCCGGGAACTGGAAGAAGTCTGGGAGGAGTGGTCTAGGGCCACCCAGTGGCCGCTGTCCGAAGACCTCGTTCTGAGCGACCGGGACGAAGACGCGGCCGAGGTCCTGCGCTGGCTTCGTCGGGAGCCCTCGGTTCTGTCGCTCCAGTCGACAACGGCCGACGAGGTTGTCGCCTTCTTCCACGCGACCCTGAGCGAGCTGCCCGAGGACATAGCCGACACCTACCGCGCCCGCTGCCTCGTGACGACCAACGCTGCGGCGGCCCGTGCTCTGGCAAAGGCGCCGGCCCCGCTGATCCTGGTTCTGACCGAGCCTGACCCTGGCCTGGCGCGAACCCTCGTCGACAAGGGCCACTTCGTGCTGCTGGCCTATGACGATGGTCTCACCTCGCGTGGCGAGGTGCGCACGCTCGCGCGACCGTCGCGGGAGGGCATAGCCTCGGCTCTGAAAGCCGCCGGCATCGCTGAACCGCGCGCCAAGGCACTGGCGCGCGACAGTGCCCGCAACCTCGCTGTCCTGCGCCGCCTGATCCCCGGCGCGCCCGGGCGACTTCCCAAGTGGGCCGAGGGGATGCCGCCGCGCGCCCTGCTGGCGGCGCTCCTGGCTGGGGGTTGGGACGAGAACGCCGAGGCCGACAAGGCCCGCCTCTCGGAACTGGCCGACGCGCCCTACGACCAGGTGATCGAGGTCCTCACACCGCTG
The DNA here is from genome assembly GCA_027483845.1 of Caulobacteraceae bacterium. Classification (GTDB taxonomy): domain Bacteria; phylum Pseudomonadota; class Alphaproteobacteria; order Caulobacterales; family Caulobacteraceae; genus Phenylobacterium. The sequence continues at coordinate 30,022 of JAIXTR010000590.1, forward strand.
GCCGGCCAGTTCGACAGCCCCCTGCAGAAGGTCGGGTCAACTTGGCGGGTCGCTTCGCCGTCTGACGCTTGGTTTCTTCTCGCCCACCAGCTGACCGCCGTCGATATCAAGCGGTTCGAAGCGGCCGCCCACGCCGTTCTGGGATCGGCCGATCCCCGGTTCGACATGGATCCCAACGAGCGATGGATGGCGGCCGCGAAGGGCGTCCACCGCGACTATTCGGGCATGATCCGCCACGGCATCGGTCAAGTTCTGATCCTACTGGCGCTGTGGGGCGACCGGGTGCAAACCGTCCCGGAGGCTGGCCGCCGGGCCGACGCCATCGTCAGCAAGCTGCTCGAAAACGCGGACGAACGCCGGTGGTGGTCCCTGTCGCGGGACTTCCGGCTCCTGGCCGAAGCCTCGCCAGCTGCGTTCCTGTCGGCGGTCGAGGACAGCCTCGACCAGAAGGACCCGCCCATCCTTTCCCTCTTCGGGAGCGACGACGGCGGCGTATTCGGCGCTGAGCACCTATCGGACCTGATGTGGGCGATGGAGGCGCTGGCGTGGTCGCCCGACTGGATGCCTCGGGTCACTCTCGACCTCGCGCGGCTGGACGCGATTGACGTCAAGCCGCGCCGATACACCAATGGCCCGATGAACAGCCTTCGCGAAATGCATCTGCTGTGGATGCCGCAGACCTTCGCAACGCTGGACGAACGGCTTCGCGCCGTCGATCTGATCCGCAAGCGGGAGCCGGACTCGGCTTGGAAGCTCATGCTCGGGGTCCTGCCCCGTGGTCACGACAGCTCGTCACCGTCGCCCATGCCGCGATGGCGCGACTTCTCCGTCGACAAGGTCGAGACGGTCACCTGGCCCCTGATCGGCCGAGGCGCCGCGGCCCTTAGCGAACGTCTTCTGGAAGACGTCGGGCTTGACGCTCAGCGCTGGGTGGCGCTGCTCGACCGGATTACCGATATCGCGCCCGGACCTGAGGCGGTGCTGGATTGCCTCGACGCCGTCGAACCGCGCATGACCGACAAGGCGGTCCGCGACGTGCTCTGGGACAAACTTCGACGCGTCCTGCACCACAACCGCGAGTTCGCGGACGCCGAGTGGAGCCTGCCAGACCCGATCCTCAGCAGGCTGGATGGTCTCTACGAGAGGTTTGCACCCGCCGACCCTCTGGAGAAGGTCGCTTGGCTGTTCCAGAACGGTGTCGCCCTGCCGAAGCCTTCCGCAGAGGGTTGGGAAGCCAATCAACGCGACGTTGAAGCGGCCCGGGTCGAAGCCGCCAAGGCGCTCTTTGCGCACGGCGGCATCGCCGATGTTCTCGCCCTGGCTCGTCTCACTGAGACCGCGGGCTATCTTGGCAAAGCCATCTATGACGCTGGCTTCCCGGACTCCGAAGTCGACGCACTGATCGAGGCCGCCGTGCGCAGCGATGATCCGCGACAGCGAGACGTCGCCCACGGCCTGATCATCTCGGCGTTCCGCGACCGCAAGGAAGATTGGGGGGCCGCCCTGATCGCTAAGGCCCAAACCCTGGCTTGGGGCGACACCGCCCTCATGAGCATTCTACGCGCCCTGCCGGTGGCGCGTTGGACGTGGGATCAAGTCGCCGCGATCGGCGGGGAAACCGAGACCACTTACTGGAAGCGCACGCCGGTGTTCTGGATGAGCGAAGACGACGACGATGTCGCCTACGCTATTCGCCACCTGATCGACGTTGGCCGCGCCCGGCACGCGCTTCCTCTGACAAGTCGCGGCGCAAAGGTGACCCTACCATCCGACCTACTGGTTGAGGTGCTGACGGAAGCCGCAAGGCAGCCGTTTGAGGGAGATGGCGACAGCAACGAAGCGACCATGTTCCAGCACTACGTGGCTGAGACCCTTGGCGTGCTCGACGAGCGCGACGACGTGGATCGCAACACGCTGGTCATGCTGGAGTGGAACTACCTCCAACTTCTCGAATATTCCCGCCGCCCAGCTAAAGTCCTGCTCCGCACGCTCTCCGAAGAGCCCTCGCTGTTCATTCAGATGCTCAGCGCCGTGTATCGGCCGAGCGAAGAGAGCGGGATTGTCGAGCCCAAGCCGGCCGACCCGGAACAGGCGGGCGCAGTCGCGAGCCAGGCTTACCGCCTGCTTTCGCTCTGGAACCGCCTTCCAGGCGCGCGCGACGACGGCACAATTGATCGCGACGTGCTTGAAACTTGGATCAAGACAGCCCGAACGATGGCCAAGGCCGTCGGCCGCGAAGACATCGCCGACGACAAAATCGGCGAAATGCTTTCGGCTTCGCCCATCGGCGCGGATGGCAACTGGCCCGCCGAACCCGTTCGAGAGATGCTCGACCTCTTTCGCAGCAAGCCGATGCTCGAAGGCTTTCAAGTTGGAAAGAGCAACCGACGCGGGGTTCACACACGCTCGCCGGGCGACGGCGGCGAACAGGAACGGGACCTGTCCGCGCAGTATCGCACCTGGGCCAAGGCGATCAGCTTCGAACATCCCCATACCGCCAAGACGCTGGACGGCCTGGCAGATCGCTACGACTGGGAAGCGCGCCACTTCGACGAGGACGCCGAGCGCCTGGATTGGGAAGCCTAGACCTCGGGCAACGGCCAATAGGTTGCCACTGCCGGCGCCGCGAACAATGAAAACTGCTCCTGGAGCCAGGATGGGTCGCCGCGACTGCTGATCCGCCAGGCCGCGCCCGGTCTGACATGCGCGGCAACCTGCTTCAGGTAAGGCAGATCGACGCCGGACAGCGAATGGCCCAGCACCCGGATGTCATCGACATCGGCCAAAGCGGCGAACCGAGCCGCGTTGTCGGCGATGATCTGTTCGGTTGGCTTAAACGTCTTGTCGAAATACCGGTCGAGGATCGCGGCGCCTTCCAGGACACGGGTATCTTCGCGCTCGGGATCAAGGCGATCTGCTCGCCGCTCCTTGGGCGCCGGGCGCCAGCCATGGCCCAGAACCAGCGGATCGGTGGGGCGCTCGGCCGCCCCGTGAATGTGCCAAACGTGGCTTTCCGGCACGCCGTAAAGACGCTGCAGGGTGGCCGTGTAGTTGAAGTTGATGAACCGCGCCGATTGATCAATCCGGGCGGGCGGCACCGTTAGAGCCGACGGCACCGGGATCCCGATCCGTCGGATCCATTCGGCGAAGGCCTTCAGCAGTTGAACGGATAGGGCCTCGACCACCTGATCGAGCTCAAAGGCGTAGTCGTGATGATAGGCGTCACTCCAATCGTCCGCACCATATGGCACGATCAGATGCTCCGAGTTGTCCACCAGGGTGTCGGCGTCGAAGTCCGCCAGCCGTTCCTCGAAATGGCCCCAGAAGTCGTCGGCGTCGTCCATCGGGAAGTAGTCTTCGAGCAGGCGGTACAGCTCGCAATGGTCAGATTTGAGGAAGGCGCCGAAGTCCGCGTATCGGGTCTTCATGCCGTGATGCAGGTCGAAGCCGTTGCCGATCACATAGAGGGTCGTCATCCGTGCAGCTCCCCGTTTTAATGGGGAAAGCCTTCCCCTGCGCTCGAGCCGACACCGTCTCGATCGACCCCTTCCAGTGGGGACACCCCGTAACGCCCCTTATACAGCGAGCAGCCGGCGGGCGTGCTCGGCCCCGCCGCGTTCCGCGGCTCCTACGGGTCCGCCCCTGCGGGCGCTTCGCGCCGCCGGCCCCTCGACGGCGCGTCCCGCCGTGCAGCGCCCCGCTCTCGATCGGGTCGCGCAGGCTCCTTGCAGCCTTCTCTTATACGCCGCGCGGGCCGCGCGGCGGTGGCTTGGGGCTCCGCCCCCGGCGCGCTTCGGATCGGCTTCCGCCCAGCTTCGGGCTGGGCAGGACCGGCAGGGGTCGCAGGGCCTCAAAGCCCTGCAGCCGGTTCCCCGCGAAGCCGCCCCTCCGCTTGCACCCCCGGTCTCGCCGACGGGCAGGGCTGCAGGCGCGCTTTGCGCCTGCCAGCCATGCCCCAAGGAGCAGGACCATGACCGACCAAGCTTCGATCATCCATCAGGACGGCGATGTCATCGACGTGCCGCTCAACAAGCTGAAGACCTCGCCGCGCAACGCGCGGCGGACCCCGCATTCGCAAGCCGACATCGAGGCGCTGGCCGCCAGCATCGCCGTGAAGGGCGTGCTGCAGGCGCCGGTGGTGGAGCCGGAGACGGACGCCGATGGCGCGTCGACCGGGTTCTATCTGGTGACCATTGGCGAGGGGCGGCGCTTAGCCCTGGCGCTGCTGGCCAAGCGCAAGACGATCAGGAAGACAGCGCCGGTGCGCTGTGTGGTGGACCTGAGCCACGATCCGCACGAGATCAGCCTGGACGAGAACGTCACCCGCACCGGCCTGCATCCGGCCGACCAGTTCGAGGCGTTCCGGCGGCTCGCGGAGGAACGCGGCCTGTCCGCCGAGGAGATCGGCGCCCGGTTCGGGGTGTCGGCCCAGGTGGTGCGCCAGCGGCTGCGCCTGGGCGCCGTCAACCCGACGCTGATGGACCTCTACCGGGCGGGCGACCTCAACCTCGACCAGATGATGGCCTTCGCGGTCAGCGAGGACCATGCGCGCCAGCAGCAGGTGCTCGACCAGTTGGGGGCGCACCCGCCGCCCTACCTGATCCGCCGCGCCATGACCGAGGCCAAGGTATCGGCGACCGACCGGCGCGCGCTCTTCATCGGCGCCGAGGCCTACGTCGAGGCGGGCGGGACCATCCTGCGCGACCTCTTCACCGAGGACGGCGGCGGCTGGTTCGAGGATGTGGCCCTGCTGGACCGGCTGGTCACCGAGAAGCTGGCCGCCATCGCGGAGGACGTCCGGGCGCAGGAGGGCTGGAGGTGGGCCGAGCCCCATGTGGACTTCCCGCGCGCCTCAGGCTTGGCGCGCGTCTATCCGCATCCCGTTGAGCGGTCGGACGCGGACAAGGCCCGGATCGCGGTCCTCTCCGAAGAGTACGACGCCCTGGTCAGCAAATGGGATGCGGTCGAGGACCTGCCGCCGGAGATCGCGACGCGGTTCAGCGAGATCGACGCCGCGCTGGAGGCGTTCGGCGATGGGACCGCCTACGAGCCCGATGACATCGCGCGCGGGGGCGTGTTCGTGATCGTGGGCCAAGACGGCGTGGCCCGCATCGAGCGCGGGTTCATTCGCGCCGAGGACATGCCGCCGCCGGAGCCGGAGCCAGAGGCCAGCGAACCTGAGGCTTCTGTCGAGCGTGACGGGGGCCGGTCGGGTCGGGACGCCGAAGCCCCGGACGAGGATGCCGGCGCGCCGCTCTCGGAACGGCTGGTGCTGGACTTGACCGCGCACCGGACCCTGGCGCTGCGCGACGCCCTGGCCGGCAACGCGACCGTGGCGCTGTCGGCGGTGGTCCATGCGCTCGCCCTGTCGGCCTTCTATCCCGCTTACGACCGGCCCACGTGCCTGGAGATTAAGGGCGTGACCGCGCACCTCGACGGGCACGCGCCGGGCATCGACGACACCCGCGCCGGGCGCAGCGTCGCAGCGCGCCATGCGGCGTGGGCGAGCCGGATGCCGACGGCGGCGGGAGACCTTTGGGCCTTCGTCTGCGGTCTGATCGTGACCGACCTGCTCGACCTGCTGGCGCACAGCGCGAGCCTGACGGTCAATGCGGTGCGCGCGCCCTACGACCGCAGGCCGGGCTCCTGGGCGCATGCGGACCGGCTGGCCGAGGCCGTGGACCTCGATATGACCGGCTACTGGACGCCCGCCGTGGCGAGCTACCTGGGCCGCGTCACCAAGGGCCGGATCGGGGAGGCGGTGCGGGAAGCCGTGTCCGACGAGGCCGCCGAACGGATCGGTGGCTTGCGGAAGCCCGACATGGCGGCCGAGGCCGAGGCGCTTTTGGCCGGGACGGGCTGGCTGCCCACCCTACTGCGAAAGCCAGACCCGGTTCCGGGCGAGGTCGACGTCCAGGACGACGCGTCGCGCCTGACCCAACACGCTGCCTGAAAGTGGGCGCCGGGTCAGAGGTCCCCCCGATCTGATCTTGCGGGCCGTGCGTCGATAAGGGGTGCGGCCCGATTTTTCGGGTGTCGTGGGGGCGTTGTCCGGCTTGGAGGCGAGGGATCGCCGGGGCTCATCCGAGATGACTCGCACCGCACCCATGGCCGCCGCTCTGGCCTGATCTGGCCGAGGGGTCCGGGCCGCCAAGGCGGCCTCGCCGTCCGTCGCAACGGCGGCGGCGACTTTCTTCCCCGACCTCCATCCCACGCGCGCAGCGCGTGGGGACCCCAAAGCGGAGGTCTTCCTCGCGAGACAAGAAAGCCGCCGCCTCGCCGTCCTCCGCTGACGCTTCGGTCCCTGCGGGATGCGGCCGCCGGCGCCCCTCGTCCTCACGGATCGCCATCGAGGCCGCGATGGGCGCGGTCCGACCAACCTCAGGAGACTCCCATGGCGACCATCGGCACATTCCACATGCAGGACGACCGCTCCTACGTCGGCGCGATCAAGACCCTGACCCTCGACGTCAAGAAGGCCACGCTCCGCGCCGTCGAGACCGACAACGACAAGGCCCCCGACTTCCGCATCTTCGCGGGCCAGACCGAGTTCGGGGCGGCCTGGAAGAAGACCTCCCGCGAGAACCGGGACTACCTCTCGGTCAAGCTGGACGATCCGAGCTTCCCAGCCCCGATCTACGCGAGCCTCGTCGACGCCCCCGATGGGGAGAATGGCTCCGGCTACAGCCTGATCTGGTCGCGGGCCAACGCCTCGAACTGACCTCCCGCAAGGCGCGCCCTGCCGCTGCCGGCGGGGCGCCGCTTCCCCGAAACTCATCTCACAGGAGGCCGCCATGACGCGGCGCGTCGAGACCTCAAGACCTCAAGCCAAGACCGACCTCTACACGCGGGTCACCCACGCCATCGTCGCCGACCTCGAAGCCGGCGTCCGCCCCTGGACCAAGCCCTGGTCCGCCGAGCACCTGGCCGGCCGGATCAGCCGCCCGCTCCGGTCCACCGGCGAGCCCTACCGCGGGATCAACGTCCTGCTGCTGTGGGCCGAAGCGGTCGCCAACGGCTACACGGCGCCGACCTGGATCACCTTCCGCCAAGCGCTGGCGCTGGGCGGCCACGTCCGCAAGGGCGAGCATGGCGCGACGGTGGTCTACGCCAACACCGTCAGCCGCACGGAGACCGGCGACGACGGCCAGGACGTCGAGCGGCAGGTCCCGTTCCTCAAGGCCTACACCGTCTTCAACGTCGCGCAGGTCGAGGGGCTTCCGGCGTACGCCCACGCGGTGGCCGAGCCGAAGGTCGACGCGGCGCAGCGGATCGACCACGCCGAGGCGTTCTTCGCCGCGACCGGCGCCGAGATCCGCCACGGCGGTGACCGGGCCTACTACGCGATCCATCCCGACTACGTGCAGATGCCGCCGTTCGAGTGCTTCGCGGACCCGGAGGCCTACTACGCCACCCTGGCGCATGAGAGCACACACTGGACGCGCCATCCGACGCGGCTCGACCGCGACTTCGGCCGCAAGCGCTGGGGCGACGCGGGCTACGCCCGCGAGGAACTCGTCGCTGAACTCGGCGCGGCGTTCCTCTGCGCGGACCTGGGGCTCGCGCTCACGCCTCGGGCCGACCACGCCAGCTACATCGCGAGTTGGCTGGACGTGCTGAAGGACGACCGGCGGTTCCTCTTCACCGCCGCCGCGCATGCGCAACGGGCCGTGGACTTTCTGCACGGACGACAGGCGCCCTAGCCGTCTCGGGCCGACCGGCGTCGTCCGCCGGCCGGCCCGGAACACGCCACGCGGCGAGGGCCTCGCACCACAACTCCAACGCGCCTAGATTCATCGAATCGCCGGGCGACCTGCCTGGAGACAGGGATCATGAAGACCAGCCTGGATTACCTGCCGGAGGCCAAGCGCCAGGAGCTCGAGCGGGTGCTCGAGATCCTCTTCCGCGCCTTCGACGAGGCGACGCGCACACGGACAGCGCCGCACCGACAGGGGCGCATCCTGAAGGTGGTGCTCTTCGGCAGCTACGCGCGTGGCGATTGGGTTGCAGACCCGGTCGGCGGTTACACGTCCGACTATGATTTGCTGGTGGTTGTGAGCAGCGACGAGCTCACCGACGTCACCGAATACTGGATGGAGGCCGATCGGCGGCTGCAGCAGGCCTACGAGGTCGCGCACCAGCTAACGGCGCCGGCCCACTTCATCGTCCATTCGTTGGGCGACGTAAACCGTCAGCTCGTGAAGGGACGGCCCTTCTTCGTGGACATCATCCGTGACGGCGTCTTGCTTCATCAGTCAGACGAGGCGGAGTTCGCAAGGCCTGAGAAGTTGTCGTCGGCGGAAGCGTATGCCGAGGCGAAGGGCAACTTTGATGAGTGGTTCGGCCGGAGCGAGAGTGCGCTGAAAGGTGCGCGCTTCTACATCTCTGAGAACGAGCAGAAGGATGCAGCTTTCTTGCTGCACCAGACTACGGAGCGATTGTATCACTGCGTCCTGCTGACGCAGACGCTCTACTCGTCAAAGTCTCACAACCTGAACTTCCTCCGCTCCCAAGCCGAACGGGTCGCCCCTGAGATCATTCCGGCCTGGCCGCGCGGCTCGAAGTTTGAGCGCCGAACCTGGGAGTTGGTGCGACGCGCGTACGTGGAGGCGCGGTTTTCCCGAAGCTATGCGATCAATGCTGAGGAGTTGGCGTGGCTGGCGGATCGCGCCGAGGACCTCCGAGCGCGGGTGGAGCGCTCGTGCCACGACTACTTGGCTCTCATCGCGAAGGGCGCGCAGGGCTGAAGGGGGGCCATCAGGCATGGCATCGGTTGACGCGGCCCGCTGCGTCGATCAGCTCCGGCTGGTTGGTCTAGGGCCCGCAATCGCAGCTAGCGGCTACACCCAGTACTTGCCAATCCGCACTTAGCCGACCGGCGCCACAGCCTGCCGAAGAGCGTGGGCGTAAGACGGGGGCTCCGTGTATTGGGCCGTCAGGATCAGCCGATCGGGTTGAGGTCGCCAATCCGATTGAGCAGGTCGGACATGGTATAGCGCGGGATCTTCTGGATCTGGTTGATAGCGGGGTCTTCGAGCACCGAGACGTCGGCCTTGCGGATGTGCGCCACGATCGTTTCGGCGATGATAGCCGAGCCCACGGGACCGAGCGTGCCGAAAGCTGACGTCTCGGCTTCTCGTAGGATGTAGTACCAGAGCGGCGGATTGTTCAGCAGGCCTACGTCGGCCAGCTTTGCGCCATGCGGGCCGCCGCGCAGCTGGTCTTCGGTTAGCTTGTTGTGCGGCAGGCCAGCCGCCGCGATCGCGTCGGCCACTTCCAGGCCATTGGGCAATTTCACCAGACGGCCGCGCAGCAGATTGCGGCTGGCGAGGGAGAACAGCGCCGGCTGGGTTTCTCCGGCGCCGGAGAACTCTGGAAGCTTATTGAGTTTCAAGCTGAGTTGGGTGTCGATCGGGCGGGCGCGGTTCACAGAAAGGCCCGCGGCTGGCGGCGCGCCGTCGATGTCGAACATGAGCCGCCAATCGACGATCCAATTGGACGGCAGGGTGGCCGCGCCAAAGAACGGCGAGTCGCCTGGGACGTCCGAGCCTGAGAACTGGGTGAACTCGAAGAGCAGCGAGAGGGTCGCTTCAGCAAGGCGGCTCGGAGTCGCTTTGGCGGTGAAGACGCGGTTCCACTCGTAGGTCGGTCGGATCATCGAATGGCCCATGCGGAACGCCGCCACCGAGAACTCGATCGGCATGTGATCGTGCTGCTCGGGTTTGAAGAAGCGGTGGCCATGGGAGAGGATGAACTCCAACGCGTTCGGGTCGATGACCCGCGGCAGGAACTCGGTGAGAACGATCCGCTGGTAGTGCTTGATCGTGGCCTCTCTGGCGCGGGCGAACAGCCGATCCCCAGTGAGGGACGGGGTCGCGCCCTGGAACTCCCGCACGAAGCTGTTGTGAAATTTCAGGAAGGCGAGATGGAGTTGCGCCAGCGCCAGGTTCTCATCGTTGCGCTTGTCGCCGATCACCGCCACACGATCGCCGCGCCGGGGTAGGTCGTGCGGCAGGGCGCCGATCTCGGCCCCAGTCCCATCTTGGCTGATGGCGCAAACCCCAATCTTTAGCGTCGCGCCGTCGGCCTCGTAGAGCTCAGGTCGGGCCGCCGGTCCCCCGCCGTAGACGCTGTCGAGATCCAGCGCTGGCGAGCGGTGGTTAGGCGTCTCATTCGGGTTGGCCTCGCCGCCGATGGTCAGCTGCGTCTGATCGAAGGTGATGTCGTGGTCGACGAATTGGCCGAAGTAGGTGAAGCCCGCCGCGATCGAACTGTCCTTTGCGACCTGGCCGTCCTCCGTCTCCATCGCGAGACCAAGCTCGATGAGGGCTGCTGCGTCAGGCAGGACGCTGGCCTCCGGAAACAGCCGGCAAAACGTCCGCTTCGGTGCAAGCAGGCGCTTCTCCGGGGTCATCATCGGATCGGCGACGCTCAGAAGCGCATTCGCCGCGCTCTTGGGCAACAAGCCGCCTTCCAGAACGCCTTCGCCCTCGATCACATACCGTTCCACACCATGAAGCATTGTCGTCCCCAATGTTCGTTGACCGATGTTCGCCTATCATGGCCCCCAAATCGGATGCGTGACTAGGTTGTGATAGAAAGTATTTCTCGCCTCCCTGGTGTGCTGTTTTCTCAGGCTCGCTAAGCGGTTGGCCCGCCGAAGACGTATCAGACCTCGACGCCCGTCGCGCACAGTCGCTCGGTCGCGAGAGGCTGCGCCCGCGGGCCGGCGCGCCGCGTGGCAGGCCTGCGACAGCAACGTATCCGGCGGGCCAGCTATGCAGCGCGCGGCGACTGGGGCCGGCCAGTTTCGGCCGCGCGAAGAGCGTCTCGGAGAGTGAGGCTGGCTCGCCTCGGCCGTGCGCCTTGCTGACCAGGGGCGATGGCCACTCCGCCCTTTACCGGAAGCTCAACCACGGGGTGCGAGGGTCGCAGCGATGTGTGCGAATTTTCTTATGCTGAATGCGCTCGCCGCGCACGTGAGGCGAACCAGGTTCTGCAAGTTATCGGCACTCGGGGCCTCGGGGACCCTGGCCATATTCCTTTTCGCAGGCGTATTGGGCGCGGTTCGACCGGGACGCGGCGTCCATGCGCTGGAGCGCCGCGGTCAGGGCCTCGCGCTGGGCTGTGTATTCGCGCTCCCACTGGCCCTTGTTCTCGGCGTACTCGCCGTACTGCTCCATCCAATAGCCGACGTTGGCGATGTCGTTCTCGCTGTTCAGCCGCATAATCATATTGCGCTTGGAGTCGGTCAGCGCGGGGTCCGGCAAGAAGCAGCGGAACGATGGGCCGATCACGCGGCAGTAGCGCATTCCAATCTGGCCCTCGGGGATGTCGGTGTTGATGACCCAAAGGCGGCGCTCGAGTTGCTCGCGGCTCGCCTCGTCGCGGCGCCACGCCTGGATGTAGAGCGCGCCCTCGATGCTCGTGTCGTCTTCCCCTCCACACCAGCTGTGCCGCGTGCTGCAGAAGCCGACGAAGATGCGGAAGGACGGCGGCGGGCTACTATCGACGAACTTCATGCGCATGCGGCCCCAAGACGCGAGACGTGGATCGACGCCGGCGTGGGTCATGGAGAGGCTGATGTCGGTGCGGCTCACGCCCGCCGCCTGGAAGAAGTCCTGGCCGGCGATGATGTCGGTGGGCTTGCGGCCGGCCCATTGGGCGAGGCGCCGCACGGTCGGAGAGTTGGGCAATTCCTGGGCGTAGCGTTCGTATTCGCCGCGATCGAGGTCCTTTGAGGGATCGATGCCATAGGGTTGGCCGGCGTTGCCGCGCGGCTTGGGCGGCGCCGCGGCCCGCTGCTGCTTGACGGAGGATGCGCCGGAGCAGGCAGGGCTGTGGCCCCGCTTGCAAAGCATTTGGTATAGGACTTGCGCCTTGATCAGCTGGCCTTCCGCACGAAACTGCTCTGCCACGGAGACGCAGACGTTCATGTCGCCGCCGTTGCAGCGCGACATTAGGGCCGGGCTGGGCTCAGCCGCAGCGGGGCCGGCGAAGGCCAGGGTGAGACCCAGCGCGATGAGGATGCCATGGATGTATCTGATCATTCGCCTAAGTCCCCCGAACTGCCTCGATCTTGCACACCGCGGAGGCGGGAGTCTGCCCCTATGATCGAATGCCTGGGCGAAGAGGGCCAGTGTCGCCCATGAGTCAGACTTACGTTTCGTCGCCTTCTGATCATGGTGCCGACGACTGGGCGTCTCGAAGTTCGCCTTCGAGTCACATCTGGTCGTTGCATCGATGCGGAGGCCAGTGGCAGCCGATTGGCGGCCAGCCACTCAGCTGAGTTTTGCTTTGGGGCATCTGCGCTGCGACGCCTGGGCGATCAAGGATCGTGCAGGCCTTTGAACTCCGGGTCCGCGTAGTGACGGATCTTGCTGGCGACGAGCGGGTCGCGGCCAGGCCGCAGGATTAGCATGAGGTGATCGGCCAGGCGCATCACCTCATCCGGGGTTAGCAGATCGCGGCCCACACGTTGCTCGCTCCAGGACTCGCCTTCGCCGTACGAGCTTGAGCCGCCTTTCAGCGACGTCGTCGAGCCGGTGTTCGTGGAGCTGCCGTAGGTGTTGAAGGTCTCGGTCGCGACGCCGAGCGCGCGCGAGACCCACTGCGCCGTGTCGATGTCGGCGACGTTGAAGATCTGGGTGACGGCGGCGTTGGCGAGGAAGGTCCCGTGGCGCTCGCCGTAGAGCGCCTTGAGCTGGTGCAGGTCCTGCAGGATCGCCCAGAGCTGGACGCCGTAGCCCGCCATCAGCCCATAGGCCTGGGCGAGGGGATCCAGGCGCCCAAGGGCCGCGAACTCGTCCAGCAGAAAGAGGACGGGGGAGGGGCCGCTCCGCCCATCGGCCGAGCCGGTGCGCGCGAAGGCGTGGAGGGCTTGGGCGACCAGCAAGCGTAGCCAGCGGGCGTGGGTGCCGAGCCGTTCGGGCGGCAGCACGAGGAAGACGGTCGCGCGCTCGTCGCGCAGCTCCTCGAACGAGAAGTCCGAGCGCGCCAGCCTGTCGGCGATCCGGCGGCTGTCCAGGAAGTGGGTGTGCCGCTGCGCAGCGGATAGCACGCCGGTCGCCTCGCGGTCGGCCTTGCCGAGGTGACGGTTGGCGGCGCGCGCCACGAGCCCACCGGCCGCCGGGCTTGCCTGCATCGCCTTCAGCGTCGCCGCGAAGTTAGCCGGCGCGGTGGTGAGCAGATCGCGGACAACGGCGAGCGTCGGGCCTTCGGCGGGTGGATGGGTGACCACGCGCATGATGAGGCCGGCGATCAGCGCCTTGGCTTCTTCGTTCCAATGCGCCTCGCCCACCTGTTCCGGCGGATCGTAGACGAGGGCGTCGGCGATCAGGGCGGCGTCCTCGGCCAGGTCATCGCCCAGAGGATCGAGCGACGCCAACGGGTTGAAGGCGGCTGTCGGCTGGCCAGAGACACCGAACGGATCGAGCACGTGGACGGGTCCGAAGCGGGCGCGCGCACGGCCCGCGATGCGGGCGTTCTCGCCCTTGGGATCCACGCAGAGCACGGCCCGGTCGGCGAGCAGCAGGTTCGGGAGCACGACGCCCACGCCCTTGCCGGACCTTGTCGGCGCGAAGGTGAGCAGGTGACCTGGCCCGTCGTAGCGCATCAGCCAGCCATCCGAGGCGCGGCCGATGATCAAGCCGTCCGGACCGCCGAGCGCGTGGCGGGCGCGGTGGTCGTCGCCGAATTGCGCGCTGCCATGCGTGGTCTCCGGGTCCGTGGGGACGTCGCGCCCTGGCCGCAGCCGGTAGCCCAAGGCGCCGCCAACCGCCGTGGCCATCAGCGGGATCACCCACTCCACCAGACGGTCGGGCAGGCCGAAATGGTTCGGCACGATCACGAAGGGAAGACCGGCGGCGACGTTGCCCCAGAAGGCCCCGACCAGCGTCGGCCAGATCGCCCCGATCTCAAGCCTCACGCCTCTCGCTCCGCATCGGCCGCGAAGGCGCGCTGGCCGCGCCGCCGCCACAATAACAGTGCGCCGGCGCCGCCCGCGGACTTGATCTGGTCGGCGAGGTCGAGGAACGCGCCATAGAGGGCGGCCCGATCGTCGTGCGCGAGATCGACCAGGCCGGCCTTGGCGACGAGGCCGCCCAGCTCGATCAGATGGCGGGTGCGTTCGCGGCGCTGCACGACCCAGCTCCTCGTGTCCGACCTCGCGCGGGCCGCCTCAGCCCGGTGAAGCGCCGCCGCCGTCCGGCGCGCGGCGCTGGCTGCCGTGTGCAGGCGTCGGCGCAGTCCCGGCCTGGCCTTGAAAGAAGCCGGCGCCAAGGCGGCGCCAGGTCTCCTGCGCGGCGCCATCGGCCTTGGCCGCGGCGATCAGCGCACCCGCCAACACCTCCATGTTCAGCCGGTCTGCGCCAGCAGCGATCACAAGCTCTCCGAACTGCGCCACGCGCCGGCCCTTGAGCGCCTTGGCGCGCTGCTGAAGGGCCTGGAGTTCGGCGTCGAGGTCGCGCGGCTTCTTCATGACGGTGGCCTCCGAGGAAACGGAGACCGAACTCTGCGCGGCTGGTGTCCGGCGCGCCATGGGTAAGCTTACGCATGGCGCGCCCGTCACTCACGGCCGAAGGTCTGAGTGCGCGCTTATACGTCGTGACCGACGTCCTTGGGCGCGGCAGGCTCGAAGGTCGGAGCGCCGCGATGGCGATCTACCATTTCTCGGCGAAGGTGATCTCGCGGGCCAAGGGCTCGTCCGCCGTCGCGGCGGCGGCCTACCGGTCCGCGTCCCGCCTGCACGACGCGCGGTTGGATCGCGCCCTCGACTTCTCGAACAAGGCCGGCGTCGTCCACTCGGAGGTCCTGCTGCCGGAGGGCGCGCCCGAGCGCTGGCGCGACCGCGAGGCGCTGTGGAACGCGGTCGAGGCGAAGGAAGTCCGCAAGGACGCGCAGCTCGCGCGTGAGGTGGAGTTCGCGATCCCGCGGGAGCTCTCGCAGGCCGATGGCGTCGAGCTCGCGCGGTCCTTCGTGCAGCGCGCGTTCGTGGACAAGGGCATGGTCGCCGACCTCAACGTCCACTGGGATGTGGGCGCCGACGGCGAGGCCAAGCCGCACGCGCACGTGATGCTGGCGCTGCGCTCGGCCCGGCCCGATGGCTTCGGGGCCAAAGTCCGCGAGTGGAATTCGACGGATCAGCTTGTGGCCTGGCGCGAGGCTTGGGCGGACCACGCGAACCGCAGGCTGGCCGAGCTCGGTATCGACGCGCGGATCGATCCGCGCGCGCTCAAGGACCAGGGCATCGAGCTGGAGCCCCAGAACAAGATCGGCGCCTCCGGCGCGCGGCGCGAAATCCACGGGGAGGCGGCCGAGCGCGCGGAGGATCATCGCGCCATCGCCCGGCGCAACGGCGAGCGGATCCTGGCCGCGCCCGGGACGGTGCTGACGGCGATCACCCACCAGCAGGCGACGTTCACCGACCACGACCTGGCGCGGTTCGTTCACCGACACACCGACGGCAAGGCCCAGTTCGACGCGGCGCTCGCGAAGGTTCGCGCCAGCGACGAGATCGTGCGGCTGGGACGGGACGGTCAGGGACGCGAGCGGTTCACCAGCCGGGAGATGCTGCGCGTCGAACGCGGGCTGGAGCGGGACGCCGATGTCATGGCGCAGCGCGCCGGGCACGCCGTGACCGAACGCGGCAAGGCGGCCGCGCTTGCGCGGTCGTCATCCGCCGGGTTGGACCTGTCGTCGGCGCAGCGCGACGCCTTCGACCACGTCACGCGGCGTGGCGATCTGGCGTTGCTGGTGGGCTATGCTGGCACGGGCAAGAGCGCGCTGCTCGGTGTCGCGCGCGAGGCCTGGGAAGCCCAGGGTTTCCGGGTCCGTGGCGCGGCGCTCTCCGGCATGGCGGCTGAAAGCCTCGAAGGCGGATCGGGCATTCCGTCGCGCACGCTCGCCAGCCTGGAGCATGCCTGGGCGCGCGACCGCGACAGGCTCGGTCCGCGTGACGTGCTGGTGGTCGATGAGGCCGGCCTGGTCGGCTCGCGCCAGCTCGCGCGGGTGATGGACCACGCCCAGGCCGCCGGTGCGAAGGTGGTGATGGTCGGCGATGCCGAGCAGCTGCAGGCCATCGAGGCTGGCGCGGCGTTCCGGGCGCTGGCCGGACGCCATGGGGCCTACGAGCTCACCGAGGTTCGGCGCCAGCAGGTCGATTGGCAGCGCGATGCGACGCGGCAGCTTGCGACCGGGCGGACCGTGCAAGCCCTGGCGGCCTATGCGGCGGCCGGCGCCGTGGTCGGCCACGATAGCTCGGAGACCGCGCGCGACGCGGTGGTGGCCGGCTGGTGGCAGGCCAAACACGACGCGCCCGCATCGTCTCAGGTCATGCTGGCGTACACGCGCGACGACGTGACCGCGCTGAACGAGTTGGCGCGCGGCCGCATGAGAGCGGCCGGCGCCCTGGGACAGGATGAGACCGTCGAGACAACGCGCGGGGTCCGGCTGTTCGCGGAAGGGGAGCGGATCGTCTTCCTGCGCAATGAGCGCGAGCTCGGCGTGAAGAATGGGACGCTCGGAACGATTGAGCAGCTTAGCGACACTCGAATGGGTGTGCGGCTGGACGATGGCCGCCGCGTCGCCTTCGACCAGAAGACCTACACCGACCTCGACCACGGGTACGCGACCACGATCCATAAGTCGCAGGGCGTGACGGTCGATCGGGCGCACGTCTTGGCCAGCCGCTATCTGGATCGGCACGCGACCTACGTGGCGCTCTCCCGGCATCGCCACGCCCTGTCGTTGCACTACGACCGCCAGGCCCTCCCCGACGCGGCGGCGCTGGCCCGGACGCTCTCGCGGGAACGGGCCAAGGACTCGACGCTGGACTATCCCGAGCAGTTCGCCGAGCGGCGAGGGCTGGGTCAAGGGATCGCGGAACGGGTCTTCGCGACATTCCGGCCCAACTCCACAGGTGCGCGCGCATCGCGCGAGGTCCGGCAGGATGACCTGTCGCGGGTCCAGGCTTTCGCACGGGCTTGGCAGGACGGGCTGCGGATGACGAACGCCGGCCATGACCTTCTGGCGCACCAACGCATCGCGCTGGATCGGGCCGCGGCCGCCCTGGACCGCGCCCGCCCCGAATTGGCGGGAAAGATCGCGGCCGCGCTGGAGCGCGATCCGGGTCTCGCGGCCGAAGCCGCGCGGGGGCGGCCCGCGGCGCTGCTCCGCGCCGCCGAGCGAGATGTGGGGACGCGAGATGCGGGCCGGGCGCAGGTCCCACAGCTTGGCCGCGACTACGATCGCGGGCTTGAGCTATGAGCCTGCAGCCCAGCGATCCGGCGGCGGACGCCTTCGAGCGGCTGCGGCTGGAGGTAGCGCTGCTTCGACGCGCCGTGGAGGGGCTCGCGGCCGACGCCGACGCCGAGCCAATCGACTACAGCCCGACCTTGGCGCGGCTGTCGAAGGCCGTCGCCGAGGTGAACACCCAGGTGGCGGCGCTGGGCGAGCGGCCGGCCCTGGCGCTGGCGCCGGACCAGCTGGGGTCGTTGTTCCAGATCGCGGCCGCCCAGGTGCTGGCCAGGCCCGTGGTCACCCTCGAGCGGCAGCAGATGGTCCTCGGCCAGGCGATCGGGGCGCTCAACGCCGCGCGCGAGGCGGAGATGGCGCGGGCGGGCTCCTGGCGGAGACTGGCCGGGCTTTTCGGCGGCGGGGCCCTTGCGGGGGCTTTTCTATGGGGTCTGCTGCTCGGGCCTCTGGCCCGGGTGCTCCCCGACACCTGGGGCGTGCCGGAGCATCTGGCGTCGGCCACTTTGGCCCTACCGATGACGTCCGCCGGCGAGCGCCTTCTCAGCCGCGGCGATCCTGCGGCGGCAGAGGCATTGAAGCTCGTGCGCGGACTGTCGGAACGCGACGTGGCTGAACTTCAGCGGTGCCTCTCGCCGCGTGAGGGCAAGGCAAAATCCTGCACGTTGAAGCTCAGCGCCGAGTAATCGGCAGGAATTCTGCCGGCCGTCGGCGGGCATCCCGCATATTGTTCGGCGTCGCAAGGTTGTGTTTGAAGGGGTTTGTTTGCTGCGATAGCATTCGGGCCTGAGTTCGTGAGCGCTCGGTGCGTCATGCGGATGCTTAAACTTGAGCCGATTTCACCGGCGCTAAGCCCACGTCAGGTCGAATGCTTGGCTTGGGCGGAGCAAGGAAAGAGCGCGCGGGATACGGGCGTGATCCTGGGGATCTCGCAGCGCACGGTCGAGAAGCATTTGGAGCAGGCCTACGAGCAACTTGGCGTTCGGACGCGGATCCAGGCGGTGGTTCGCGCGCGCCAGTTGGGCCTACTACCCAGTTAGCGTTCAACCTTCCTGGCGCCTTTGGCGCAAAACGCTGTGTGTCTTTGTGTCTGGACCAAGGCGCCTGGGCGCATGGCACCCGTCGGCCGACTCACGCATACGCTTGCCGACAGGCACTCAGAACGCGCGGCGGATCCCGTCGGGCGTGTGAGCGCCACGCAGGCTCGACCGCCACAGCTCTGTTCGCATGTTCTTGGGGGCAAAAAGGCTGCGGTGGCGACCCCGCAATGGTCCAAGCGGCGATGGCGGCGTCATCGACGGGACATGGGTTTCTGCCCAGCGATGAAGCGCACTGGGCGTCCACGCGGGGAAAGGCAGCCCGTGCAGAACCGCGTCTGCGGCGAGCCCCGAGACCTGTCGGACGCGACCTCTATCGAACCAGGTCGGTCGTTCGCAGGGCGCGCATCAGGCCGACCAGGGCGGCGCGAGACTCGGCGGGGAGGTCCCGGTAGCCGCTCAACATGTCCATGGCGCCGGTGGTGGCCAGCAGATCGGCAA
>JAIXTR010000519.1 GCA_027483845.1 Caulobacteraceae bacterium
CGCCTCAGGCCAGATGGGGCGCGCGGCCCCCGCCGTCCAGTGGCTCAGCTTGCTAGGGCTGGCCCGGCAGCGCGGCCAGCACGCGATCCAGCCCGGCCACCACCCGCCCGCCGTGGACTAGGCCCAGCATGGTGGTGTGGCTGGCCGCCTCGACCGCGTCGATCGAGCCGGCCTTCGAGCCCCGCGCCGGCGCCTGGCGCACCAGGTTCCAGCCCTCCATCGGCCCGGTCGTCGGTCCCGCCGTGATCACCGCCACCGGCCAGTTCGGGTCGAGCTCGCCCGCGGCCTGCGCCTGCTCGGCCGCCGCCCGCCAGCTCAGCACCTCGGCATAGGCCGCCCGGCTCTGGGTCGCCGAGATGAACCCGCGGCGCTTCTCGGCCTTGGCCGCCGGCGGCAGCCCGATCCGGTCGCCCATCAGGTACAGCGGCGCCTTCAGCGGCCCCACGAAGGCCCCCAGCCGCGCGAGACCGGTCATCCCGTCCACGAACTTCTGTGCGCCGGGCAGGCCGATCATTTCGGGCGTCACCGCGTCCAGCAGCACCAGCCCCGCCACCTTGTCCGGGTTGCGCAGGGCGAACTGGCGCACATACAGCCCGGCCATCGAGTGGCCCATCATCACGAACGGCCCCCGCTCGCCCGATGCGGCGATCAGCTTTTCCAGATCGGCCACGATGGCGTCGCCGTCCCGCGGGCTGGGGCCGGCCGGCGAATAGCCCATCCCCGCCCGGTCGTAGGCGCAGGACCTCAGCCCCTTCGCCGTCAGCATCTGCTGGATCGCCGCGAAGTCGGCCGCGCCGCTGAACGCCCCGGCCTCCATCCACACCACCGGCTGCGCGCTCCGCGGGCCCTCGCAGACCAGCCGCAGCTTCCGCCCGCCGCCGATGTCGATCATCTCGCCGCGCGGCCTGGCGCTCCGGCTGGCCACCTCGGCGGCGACGGCGGCCGCGCCCCAGGCGGCGGCGAGGACCAGGATGACGATCAGGAACAGGCGCAGCATGCCTCTTCGTAGATCGCCGTGCGCTCAGGCTCCAGACCTATCCCGCCTCGCCCGGGCCGATCACCGTCAGCCCCTTGGCCTCCAGCTGCGCGATCACCCCGTCCTCGGCCAGCAGCCGGCGCAGGTTGATCACCGCCACCGCGTGGCCCGGCGTCTTCAGCGCGGTCTCGATGTCGTTGGCGTTGTCCCGCGTCGCGTTGCGCCACAGCGCCGCCCCGCCCGACAGCACCAGCAGGCACTTGTCGAACCCCCGCGGCTGGCCCAGCGCCGCGCCCACGTCACCGCGCGCCCAGCCCTCGGCCGCCCCGCGATAGGCCGCCGCGCCCGCCTCCACGTCGCTCAGCGCGCCGTCCATGCACTCGGCCTGCCGCTCGGGCGTCAGCCCCGCGATCGCCGTCTTCAGGAACGGCACCAGCGGGTAGCGCGACGTACTGCGCACCGGCGCCTTGTTGGCCTTGGCCGACTTGCGCACCGTGGTCTCCACAGACATCCAGCCGTTGGCCGGCCCATAGGCATCCGCCATCAGCAGCTGCCCCGCCACCACCGGCTGCCAGCCCGCGTAGCGGCTGGCGGGCTTGCCCATCCGGATCCGCGCCGCCTCGAACCGCGCCTGCAACGGCGCCGGCAGGGCGTCCTCCATCGGCGTCTTCGACTTCAGCTGGCCCCGCAGCCGCAGCAGCGCCGGCACATCCTTCAGCCCCGCCTGCAGGGTCGTGCCCATGACCAGCGTGTGCGCGCCCTTCATCCGCCGGTCCAGCACGCTTCGGTCCCAGGCCACGCCCGGCGGCAGCGATGAGGGCGCCCCCAGGATATAGACCGTGGTGTCGCCGTCCGAGACCCGCCACCAGGCCGGCCCCCGCTCCCGCGCCACCACCACCAGCTCCTCGACGATGGTCGCCTCGGGGTCCTCCAGCGCCGGCCGCGGCTGCGCCTGCCCCGCCAGCGGCCACGCCAGCACCAGCGCCGCCAGCATCCCGATTCGCCTGCCCGTCGTCATGATCGTCCCCATGTCTGCGCGCGGACCCTGGCCGGCCCCTGCGGCGAAAGCTGGGTCATGGCGCGGCGCCCGCTTGCCCCGCGCGTTGGGCCGGGCCACCCTCCGCCCACAGACTCTTGAGGAGAGCCCCCATGTGGCGCGCCGTCGGCCTGATCACCCTGCTCGCCGCCACCGGCGCCTCGGCCCAGGCCCCCGCGCCGTCACCGCTGAACGGCCTCTGGACCGTCGATCTCTCGTCCGAGCCCGGCAAGCCCTACACCAAGACCATGGACCTGCGCCTCGCCCCCGACGGCGCGGTTACCGGCTCGTTCTACGACAGCACCATCGAGGCCGGGCGCTGGAAGACCGCCCGCGGCCGCACCTGCGTCAGCTTCCGCACCACCGACTGCAAGGGCCCCTATCACACCGCTGCCTGCCTGGCCGGCGACCGGGTGGTCGGCCAGACCTGGGCCGAGCACCGCAGCTTCCTGTTCAACTGGGACGCCGTCCGCGCCCCCGGCTGAGCCTCAACCGGGCGGTCGCGGCAGGCTGAAGATCTCACGCGGCGCGGCGCTCAGGTTGACGGCCTCCAGCACCCGGTCCAGCGGCCGGGCCAGCCCGCCGCCCACGGTCACCGCCCGGAACGGGACCATCACGCCGCCCACCCGCCGATAGTCGCTGAGCTCCACGGTGCGCGGCGCCTTGCCGCCCGGCTCGACGATCCGCCCCAACAGCCCGGTCTTGTCGTCGAACCACAGCTCGCGCGCCGCGCCGCCGTTGGGATGCACCCGCACCACCTGGAACGATCGCCCCGCGCCCTGCCGCGCGCCCACATAGCTGGCCCGCGCGTCGAACCGGCTGCGGAAGAAATAGCCATAGCCCGCCACATAGGCCTCGGCCCGCGCATCGCCCAGGTCCGGCGCCGGCTCGGCCGCCGCGTTCACCCCCGCCGGATGCAGGCTCCAGGCGCCCGCGCCGTTATAACCGCGCACCACCCGCCCCGCCGGCCCGCCGATGTCGGTCCGAAGGCCGAACCGCAGCGGGTCGGCCCACCGCTCATAGCGGAAGCCCCCCTCGGTCCCGATCTCATGGATTCCCGCCACCCGCGCCCAGGCCTTGCCGCCGCTCGCCGCCCGCGCCCGCTCCAGCACCCGCACCGCCTCGGGCGCATACTGCGCCAGCGCCGCGCCGCCCAACGCCAGGGCCGCCAGCGCGCCCAGCAGAATCGTCCTGATCCACATCCGCATGGACCTGACCCAAACGGCCAAGGGTGTCGAGATTGCGGCCCTCCGCGCCGCGCGCGCGCCCCTCACCCCCCGGGCAGGCGCAGGTAGCCCGCCGGCGGCCGCCAGCCCGGCGTGTCCTCGCACTCGACCTGTCCGGTCTCGGGATTGGGCGTCCAGGCGACCACCCGCTTCTGCCCGGTCGCCGGATCCACCTCGACGCCGAAGTGCCGGTACAGCGTCCGCACCGTCTCCGGCGCCCGCGCCGGCTCCACCATCTTCAGGCGGAACACCCTGGGCGCCATCACCCCGGCCATCCACCGCATGTGGCCCAGCTTCACCGACGTCAGATAGGCCGTCTCCGGCGTCGCCTCGCACGCCATCTCCCAGCTCTCGTCGCACACCCGCTCGGCGCGGATCCGCATCCCCCGCTGCACCATCTCCTCGAACTCCGGCCGCCGTCGGCGCCAGTAGAA
>JAIXTR010000673.1 GCA_027483845.1 Caulobacteraceae bacterium
ATGGACATCAAGAAGGACGTGTTCACCAAGCTGGACGCGATCTGCAAGCCGGGCGCGATCCTGGCCTCGAACACCAGCTACCTGAACATCGACGAGATCGCCGCCGTCACCAAGCGGCCCGAGGACGTGATCGGCCTGCACTTCTTCTCGCCGGCCAACGTCATGAAGCTGCTGGAAGTCATCCGCGGCGAGAAGACCGCCAAGGACGTTATCGCCACCTCCATGAAGCTGGCCAAGAAGATCGGCAAGGTCGCCGCGCTCGCCGGCGTCTGCGCGGGCTTCATCGGCAACCGCATGCTGAGCCAGCGCCAGCGCGAGGCCCAGAAGCTGATCATGGAAGGCGCCATGCCCTGGGACGTGGACCGCGTCCTCTACGACTTCGGCTTCCCCATGGGGCCGTTCGCCATGAGCGATCTGGCCGGCCTCGACATCGGCTGGGTGAAGGAAAACTCCAAGGGCGAGACCCTGCGCGACGTGCTCTGCGAAGCCGACCGCCGCGGCCAGAAGACGGGCGCCGGCTACTACGACTACGACGAGAACCGCAACGCCAAGCCCAGCGCCTTCACCGAGAAGGCGATCAACGACTTCATCGTCAAGTCGGGCCGCAATCCGCGCAAGATCTCCGACGAGGAGATCCTGGAGCGCTGCCTCTTCCCGATGATCAATGAGGGCGTGAAGATCCTCGAAGAGGGCAAGGCCATCCGCGCCAGCGACATCGATGTGGTCTGGGTCAACGGCTACGGCTGGCCCGTCTACCGCGGCGGCCCGATGTTCTACGGCGACCTCATCGGCGGCCCGGAGAAGGTCCTGGCCAAGATGAAGGAATTCCAGGGCGCCATGGGCGACGACTTCAAGCCGTCCGCCCTGCTCGAGAAGCTGGCCGCCGACGGCAAGAAGTTCGGCGACCTCAAGGGCTGATCCAAATCGACGAAGGGCGGGCGGCCGAGAGGCTTCCCGCCCTTTTTCACGACCTCAACCTCACCTAACGTCAACAGGAACCTCTCCCGAATGCGTGAAGCTGTCATCGTCGCCGCCAAGCGGACTGCCATCGGCAAGGCCTATCGCGGTGCGTTCAACAACACCTACGGCGCGACCCTCGGCGCCGAAGCCATCCGCGCCGCCGTGGCCCAGGCCGGGATCGATCCGGGCGAAGTCGACGACGTGGCCATGGGCTGCGCCCTGCAGCAGGGCACGACCGGCAACAACATCGCCCGCCAGGCCGCCCTGCGCGCCGGCCTGCCCAACACCGTCTCGGGCATGACCATCGACCGCCAGTGCAGCTCGGGCCTGATGGGCGTCGCCACCGCGGCCAAGTACATCATCAACGACGGCGCCCCGGTCGCCATCGGCGCCGGCATCGAGTCGATCAGCCTGGTGCAGAACGACAAGGTGAACCGCTTCATGGCCACCGATCCGTGGCTCAAGGAGCACGTGCCCGAGCTGGCGACCTCGATGATCGAGACCGCCGAGATCGTCGCCGAGCGCTATGGCGTCAGCCGCGAGGCTCAGGACGAATACGCCCTGCAGTCGCAGCAGCGCACCGCCCAGGCCCAGGCCGAAGGCCGCTTCGCCCACGAGATCGTCCCGGTCACCACCATCATGAAGGTGCTGGTCAACAAGGAGACCGGCGAGACCGCCGACAAGGAGATCACCATCTCCGCCGACGAGGGCAATCGTCCCCAGACGACCCTGGCCGACCTGCAGAAGCTGAGCCCGGTGTTCAAGGGCGGCCGCTACGTCCAGGAAGGCAAGTTCGTCACCGCCGGCAACGCCAGCCAGCTGTCCGACGGCGCCGCCGCCATCGTGCTGATGGAACGCAAGGAAGCCGAGCGCCGCGGCATCGAGGCCCTGGGCGCCTATCGCGGCATGGCGGTGGCCGGCTGCGGTCCGGAAGAAATGGGCATCGGCCCGGTCTTCGCGATCCCGAAGCTGCTCGAGCGCAACGGGCTGACCATCGACGACATCGACATCTGGGAGCTGAACGAGGCCTTCGCCAGCCAGGTCCTGTACTGCCGCGACAAGCTGGGCATCGATCCGGCGAAGTACAACGTCTCGGGCGGCTCGATCTCGATCGGCCACCCCTACGGCATGACCGGCGCCCGCTGCACGGCCCACCTGATGTACGAAGGCAAGCGCCGCAAGGCCAAGTACGGCGTCGTCACCATGTGCGTCGGCGGCGGCATGGGCGCGGCGGGTCTGTTCGAGATCTTCTAAGACCCGCGCCGATGGTTAAAGGAAGGGCCGCCCGCGAGGGCGGCCCTTTTGCATTACTTCGCCGCCTTGAACTCGGCCGCGAGTTGCAGCGTGACCTCGTCGCTCACCGCCGGCACATAGGCCGCGACGCCGAATTCCGAGCGCTTGATCACGGCCTTGCCGTCGAAGCCCAGCGAGTACTGCTTGTCGACGAAGTTGACGCCCGCCTGGTTGAAGGTGGCGTGGATCGTCACCGGCTTGGTCACCCCATGCAGGGTCAGGTCGCCCGTCACGTCCGCAGTCCGCGCGCCGGTGCGGACCACCTTGGTCGACTTGAACGTGGCGGTCGGGAACTTCGCGGTGTCCAGGAAGTCGGCGGACTTCAGGTGCGCGTCCAGCGCCGGGGTCAGGGTGCCGACCAGGTTGGTGTCGATGGTCACCTGCAGGTCGGTGGCGGCCAGGTTGGCCGGGTCGATCTTCAGCGTCCCGGTCACGCCCTGGAACTGGCCGGTGTAGGTCGAGAAGCCGAGGTGGTTCACCGACCAGGTGACCTTGCTGTGGTCGGAATTCAGGGTGTAGGCGCCGGCCTTGGCCTGGGCCGGGACCTGGGTGGTCTGGGCCTGGGCGACCGGCGACATCATCAGGGCGGCGGCGAGGCCGTAGGCGGCGATCTGGATCGAATGGCGCATGAGGCGGCCTCCAATTGAAACGGGTGACGCGCCGCCAGAGGCCGCGCGGGCAGAACATAGCTATAAGCCTTGGTGGGATAATCCGATCCGGTGGCGGCACACTGCTGCCGATCTGGAAAAGATCTAACTGCGTAGATTTCGGAAGGTGATCGAGATCCGCCGGGCCTGCGCCTCTGGCAGCGAATGCTCCCACGCATCCCGCGCCGCCCCGTCGAGCAGATAGGCCGAGCGCGGCGCGAGCGGCGCGTTGATCCGCTCGAACTTCGCCGCCACCCGCCGGCGGAACCGCATGATCGTCGGCGCCAGCAGCGATACGCCCACCACCTTGTCGAACACCGGCCGGTCGCGATGCCAGCCGATCGGCGCGCCTTCGCGATACTCGTTGATCAGCACGTGGGCGAAGGCCTCGCCCGGCAGGCTGGCGAACGCCGCCGCCTTGTCCCGAACCGGCAGCAGCCAGTCCGGCATGGTCTCCGCGGCCACCAGACCCGGCCCGTTGAAATCGTACCGCAGCCCGAACGACACCACCCGCCGTCGGCCCTCGTAGCCGCGGAACAGGAACGGCTGGAACGGCAGCTCGTCCAGGCGCGCGGCCAGGTCGTCCGCTTCGGTCGGCGAGATCAGCTCCGCCTGGTAGCGGAACCCCGGAGGGCCCACGGGCGGCAGATCGAACAGGTCGCTCATGTGAAATCGAATGGCCTCAAACGACAGCGGCGGGAAGGTCGCCCTTCCCGCCGCCCGCCGTCTACGCCGCTAGGGGCGATCAATAACGGGGATAGTCGTTGTAGCCGTAGCGCCGGTCGCCATCGCGGCGATCCCAACGGATCTGCGCGGCCAGGGCGTCGAAGCGGCGATCCAGGTCCGCCCGCTCCCATTGCGAGAGGCCATCGCGACGATAGCGATGCTCCAGGCGAGCAATGCCCTCAAACGTGGCGCGGGCGTTGTAGGCCTCGCGGCGGGTCAGGTCGCCACGGGCGATCCCGCGGTCGATCCGACGCTCCAGCATGGCCTGCCGCTCGTTGATGCTCATCCAGCGCTCGGCGCGCGGACCATCGGGGCGGCCATAGCCATAGGGCTGCGCCGACGCGGCGGTGGCGGTCAAGGCGGTGGCGGCGGCCAGGGCGACAATAAGGGTCTTCATGACGTCTCTCCTTCGAGCGTGGGGGTGTTGTCCCTCGTCTTGGGGGGTGAAAACGACGAACCGCGCGATTGGTTCAGCGACCCGTGGCGCCGTGACGCTCGCGCGCTTCCAAAAATATTCTCTGTCGATCGTTGATTTTGGATCGGCTTTCTCTATTTTGAGAACAGTTCGCAAAAGGAGGCCGCGATGCGCTTCGCCGCCAAAACAGCCAGCTGGTCGCTGGTTCACATGACTGTCGCCATAGCTGTGGCGTATGCTCTCACGCAGAACTGGCGCGCCGCGCTGGCGGTGGGCCTGATCGAGCCCGTCTTCCAGACCATCGCCTACGCTCTGCACGAGCGCGCCTGGTCCGGTCGCGAGCCGGTTCCCGTCCGCGTCCACTCCTGATCCACGAGGACCCAACATGGCCGACAAATCGCAGAAGAAGGTCGCCGCCGGGCTGTCCAAGCTCCTGGCCGACACCTACGCCGTCTATCTGAAGACCCACGGCTACCACTGGAATGTCCGCGGCCCGAACTTCGGCTCGCTGCACGGCCTGTTCATGGCCCAGTACACCGAGATGTGGGCCTCGATCGACCTGATCGCCGAGCGCATCCGCGCCCTGGGCGAGTACGCGCCCCAGGGCTACGGCGCCTTCGCCGAGCTGTCCGACATCAAGGATGGCAATCCGAAGAACGACGCCGAAGCGATGCTGAAGGAGCTGGTCGCCGACCACGC
>JAIXTR010000021.1 GCA_027483845.1 Caulobacteraceae bacterium
GCCTACAAGCTGAAGGTCTGGCGCCTGCCGGTGGGTACGCCGACGTCGCGCGGCAAGGCCTTCGTCAATCTGCTGCCGATCGAGCCCGGCGAGACCATCACCTCGATCCTGCCGCTGCCGGAGGACGAGTCCACCTGGGATCAGTTCGACGTGATGTTCGCCACCCGCTCGGGGAACGTCCGCCGCAACAAGCTCAGCGACTTCATCGACATCCGCCGGAACGGCAAGATCGCGATGAAGCTGGACGAGGGCGACAGCATCATCGGCGTCGGCGTCTGTAACGCCGAGGTCAATGACATCCTGCTGACCACCGCCCTGGGCCGCTGCATCCGCTTTGCCACGGAGGAGGTCCGCGTCTTCGCCGGGCGCGATTCTACCGGCGTGCGCGGCATCCGCCTGGCCGAAGGCGACAGCGTGATCTCCATGGCGATCCTGCGCGCCGTCCAGGCCACGCCGGACGAACGGACCGCCTTCGTGAAGCAGTCCAACGCCAATCGTCGCGCCGCCAACGGCGAGAGCGAGGAGATCGAGGACGTCGCGACGCCGGAGGACGACGAGGAAGCCGCCGGTGAGGCCGCGCTGTCGGTCGAGCGGTTCGCGCAACTCGGCGCGGCGGAAGAGGTCATCCTCACCGTCTCGACCGAAGGTTACGGCAAGCGGACCTCGGCTTACGAGTTCCGCCGCACCGGGCGCGGCGGCCAGGGCCTGCTGGCGCAGGACCTGACTAAGCGCGGCGGCAAGCTCGCAGCGTCCTTCCCGGTCGATGAGGCGGATCAGATCCTGCTGGTCACCGACCAGGGCCAGCTCATCCGTACACCGGTCAGCCAGGTGCGCATGGTGGGTCGGAACACCTCGGGCGTGATCATCTTCCGCACCAGCACCGACGAGCACGTGGTTTCGGTCGAGCGTCTCGCCGATCAGGGCGAGGACGACATCGAAGTGGAGGCCGAAGCGCCTCCGGCGGACGATGCGGGCGGGCCGGCTGCGGACGGCGATCAGGCCTGACGCGGCTGAACCTCACGCAGGGGCACGGCGTTTTCCGCTTGCCAGACGCCGCACCTGCGGCGAAAGGCGAGGGGTAGTTGGGGGACCTTCAGCGCATGACCCGCGTCGGCTTCTATCCGGGCACGTTCGATCCGATCCACAACGGCCACACCGACATCATGGGTCGCGCGGTCAAGCTGGTGGACAGGCTGGTCATCGGCGTTGCGATCAACGCCGGCAAGGGCCCGCTGTTTTCCCTCGAGGAACGAGTCGATATCGTCGAGCAGGCGATCCAGCCCCTGCGCGACCGGGCCGAGATCGTGGTCCAGCCCTATGAGGGCCTGACCATGCACTTCGC
This sequence comes from Caulobacteraceae bacterium, assembly GCA_027483845.1. Classification (GTDB taxonomy): domain Bacteria; phylum Pseudomonadota; class Alphaproteobacteria; order Caulobacterales; family Caulobacteraceae; genus Phenylobacterium. Next base: position 1,343 of record JAIXTR010000021.1, read on the forward strand.
CCGCGAGGTCGGGGCCAGCGTCATCGTCCGCGGTCTGCGCGCCGTGGCCGACTTCGAATTCGAGTTCCAGATGACTGCCATGAACCAACAGCTCGATCGCGAGATCGAGACCGTGTTCTTCATGGCCGATCCCCGGCACCTGGCCATCGCCTCCAAGCTGGTGAAGGAAATCGCCCAGCTGGGCGGTGAGATCGACAAGTTCGTGAGCCCGTCGGTCAAGGCGCGCCTGCTGGACAAGGTCGGCCGCGCCTAAGGTCTGGCGGACCGGCGCCGACGTCGCTACGAGAGGCGCCATGACGTTGAAGACCCTTCTGCTCGCCGCGACGGTTGCGGCCCTGACCACCACGGCGTCCGCTCAGAACAAGGCGCCCGCGCCGCCCGCACCCTCGGCCCCTGCCGCGCCTGGGGCCCCGGCCGCCGCCGACTGGCGCGTCCCAAAGGCCGAAGACGTCCTCGTCATCGACACCAACAAGGGGCGGATCATCGTCGAGCTGGTCCCCGAGGTCGCGCCGCTCTTCACGGCCCAGATCCGGGCCCTGGCGCTCGAGCACTTCTACGACGGACAGACGTTCTTCCGGGTGATCGAAGACTTCATGGACCAGACGGGCGACCCGGAGAACCGCGGCACCGGCCAGTCGGCGCGTCCCAATGTGAACGCCGAGTTCCAGTTCCGCCGCGGCCCGGACACGCCCTTCACCCTCGCTGTCGATCAGGCGGTCGCCGAGGTGGGGTTCATCAAGTCCCTGCCGGTCAGCACACAGTCGATGATGCTGGCCCCCATGACCCGCGACGGGAAGATCTCGGGCTATGGCCTCTTCTGCCCCGGCGTCGCTGGCGCCGCGCGGGGCGAGGACGAGAATTCCGCCAACAGCCAGTTCTTCCTGATGCGCGCCGCCTACCCGCGTTTGGAGCGCCGCTATACGGCGTTCGGCCGCGTGATCTCGGGCCAGAGCGTGGTGACAGCGATCAAGGTCGGCGAGCCCGTGCCCGATCCACAAGACCGGATGGAACGGGTGCGCGTGCTGAGCGATATCCCTGAGAAAGACCGGCCCAAGATCCGCGTGATCGATCCGGCCGGAAAGTGGTTCAAGGCCGAGATCGCCCGGGCGCAAGCCGCGGGCGGCGCGAACTTCACGGCCTGTGACGTGAACATCCCTGTCGAGGTGAAATAATGGACGCTGAAAACACCCTTCTGCTGGAGCTGGAAACCGGCGCCGTGACCATCAAGCTGCGGCCCGACCTGGCGCCCCAGCACGTGGCCCGGATCAAGGAACTGGCCCGCGAAGGCTTCTATGACGGCGTGGTGTTCCACCGCGTGATCCCGGGCTTCATGGCCCAGGGCGGCGACCCCACCGGCACCGGCACCAGCGGCTCGAACAAGCCGAACCTGCCGGCGGAATTCTCCAAGGAGCCGCACGTGCGCGGCGTCTGCTCCATGGCGCGCACCGCCAATCCGAACTCTGCCAACAGTCAGTTCTTCATCTGCTTCGACGACGCCCGCTTCCTCGACGGCCAATACACCGTCTGGGGCGAAGTGACCGAGGGCATGGAGGCCGTCGACGCCCTGCCGAAGGGCGAGCCGCCGCGCGCGCCGGGCAAGATCGTCTCGGCCAAGGTCGCCGCGGACGCGTGACCCCGGCGCTCGAACGCGCCTACGCGGAACCGGGTCGTCGCTACCACACGCGCCGGCACATCGAAGACTGCCTGACGAAGCTGGACGCCTGGCCAGGGCTCGCGCCGGAGGAACGGCGCGTGCTCGGCTGGGCGATCTGGTGGCATGACGCCGTGTACGACCCGCAGGCCTCGGACAACGAGGCCCGGAGCGCCGACATGGCCCGGGCCGATCTCCCCGGCTTGGGGGCCACCGCCTCAGAGGTGGACGAGGTCGCTCGCCTGATCTTACTGACCGCCGGACACCGTGTCCCCGATGGCGATCGGCTAGGCGCGATCATGGTGTCGATCGATCTCTCCATCCTTGCTGCGGGATCTGCGGCTTACGACGCCTATTCCGCCGCCGTGCGTGAAGAGTACGCGCACGTGCCTGAGGCGCTCTGGCGTCCAGGTCGCGCCAGGGTGTTGCAACATTTCCTAGACGCGCCGGTTATCTTCGCCGATCCGGCGTTCAGCGCCGCGCACGAGACGCAGGCGCGTGCGAACCTAGTCCGGGAAATCGCGTCGTTGAGGTAGGGATGGCTCCGCGGCTGAAGGTCTTCGTCACCTCCGACGGCCTGACCGACTACGTGGTCGCGGCCAGTTCGAAGCCGAAGGCGCTGGCCGCCTGGGGGAGCCATCAGGACCTGTTCAAGACAGGTCTGGCCCATGAGACCGACGATGCAGACCTCGTGAAGGCCGCGACGGCGCAGCCCGGCGAGGTTCTTCGCCGGGCGGCCGGCACCCGAGCGACGCTCGCCAGCGTCAAGCCGTCCAGGCCGGCGCGGCGGGCGCCCGCGGGACCCTCGAAGGCCGCGCTGAAGAAGGTCGCCGACGCCGAGGCGAAGCTGGCGGAGGCGGACGCCGCCCACGCGGCGCAGCTTGCAGACCTCGACGTGCAACGGGCTCGGCTGGAGAGCGCCTACGCCGCACGTCGAGGCCGGCTGGAACGCGCCCTGGCGGCGGCCAGGAAGGCTTTGAACTGAGCGCGTCGGCTTGACGTGCGCCCCTCTGCGTGCGCTTCACCTCGCCCTTCATGCAACTCACCGACTTCGATTTTCATCTGCCCGAGGACCGGATCGCGCTGCGGCCCGCCAGCCCGCGGGATGCGGCGCGCCTGCTGCTGGTCCAGCCGGGCGCGGCGCTGCAAGACCTTCACGTGCGCGACCTGCCGGACCTGCTGCGTGCGGGCGATGTGCTGGTGGTGAATGACACGCGGGTGATCCCGGCGCGGCTCAAGGGCGTCCGGGTCCGGGGCGACAGCCGCATCGCGGTCGAGGCGACCCTGCACCAGGCGCGTTCCGGCCATGTCTGGACCGCCTTCATGCGGCCGGGGAAGAAGCTGGCCGTGGGCGACCGGCTGATCTTCGGCGCGGATGACGACCGCGCCTGCCAGGCCGGCAGCTTGGACGCCACGGTCCAGGCCAAGGGGGAGGGCGGTGAGGTCACCATCGCCTTCGACCTCTCCGGCCCGGACCTGATGGCGGCCATCGCCGCGTGCGGGATGATGCCGCTTCCGCCGTACATCGCCGCCAAGCGCGGTGAGGATGAACAGGACCGCGCCGACTACCAGACTGTCTACGCCGCCCAGGACGGATCGGTGGCCGCGCCCACGGCGGGTCTGCATTTCACGCCAGACCTACTTGAGCGGCTAAGCGCCACGGGCATCGGATTCGAGCGCGTAACCTTGCACGTGGGCGCCGGGACCTTCCTGCCCGTAAAGAGCGACGACGTCGCCGCTCACAAGATGCACGCGGAGTGGGGCGAGATCGACGCCGATACCGCTGGGCGCCTGAACGCGGCTCGCGCCGCCGGCGGCCGCATCGTCTGTGTGGGAACCACTTCCCTGCGTTTGCTGGAAAGCGCCGCCGACGCCGACGGCGTCATAAAGCCCTTCCGGGCTGAGACCGCGATCTTCATCACCCCCGGGTATCGCTTCCGCGCCGCCGACGGGCTCATGACGAACTTCCACCTGCCGAAATCGACGCTGTTCATGCTGGTCTCGGCCTTCGCGGGCTTCGAGACGATGCACGCCGCCTATGCCCACGCCATCGCCACGGGCTACCGCTTCTATTCCTACGGCGACTCCAGCCTGCTCTGGCGGGCCGCCTAGTGGCCGGGTTTCCATTCACGATCGCCGCGACCGACGGCAAGGCGCGAACCGGCGTGCTATCGACGCCGCGGGGGGACATCCGCACGCCGGCGTTCATGCCAGTGGGCACGGCGGGCACGGTCAAGGCGCTCACCGTCGAACAGGTCGCCGCGACGGGCGCCGATATCCTGCTGGGCAACACCTATCACCTGATGCTGCGGCCGACGGCCGAGCGGGTGAAACGGCTGGGCGGCCTGCACCGCTTCATGCGCTGGGAGCGGCCGATCCTGACCGACTCGGGCGGCTTCCAGGTGATGTCACTCTCGAAGATCGCGAAGGTCACCGAGGACACGGTCACCTTCCAGAGCCACATCGACGGCAGCCGCCACTCGCTCTCGCCGGAGCGGTCGATGGAGATCCAGGCGGATCTGCTGGGCTCTGACATCGTCATGCAGCTGGACGAGCTGGTGGCGCTGCCGGCGACGCCAGAGCGCGCGGCCGACGCCATGCGCCGGTCGGCGCGATGGGGACAGCGTTCGAAGAACGCGTTCGGCGAACGTGATGTGCAAAACCTGTTCGGCATTCAGCAGGGCGGGCTGGACCATGGTTTGCGTCAGGAATCGGCCGACCGGCTCCGCGAGATCGGGTTCGACGGCTACGCCATCGGCGGTCTGGCGGTGGGCGAGGGCCACCAGGCGATGTGCGAGGTGCTGGACTTCGCCCCCGGGATGCTGCCCGTCGAGCGTCCGCGCTATCTGATGGGCGTTGGCAAGCCGATCGACATCGTCGAGGCCGTCTATCGCGGCGTGGACATGTTCGACTGCGTGCTGCCCACCCGGTCGGGCCGCCATGGCCAGGCGTGGACCTGGGAAGGCGCGATCAACCTCAAGAACGCCCGCTTCGCCGAAGACGAGACGCCGCTGGATCCGACCAGCGATGTGTCGGCCAGCCGGGACTATTCCAAAGCCTATCTCCACCACCTTGTGAAGTCGCAGGAGATCCTGGGACAGGTGCTGCTGTCCTGGCACAACCTGGCCTTCTTCCAGGCGCTGATGGCGCAGATGCGCGCGGCGATCGCGGCCGGAACGCTGGACGCCTTCCGGGCCGTCTTCCTCGCGCGCCAGCGGGTCAGCGGGTCGGGTACTTCGGGGTAAGCGGGCCTTTGCTCGACTGCGGCGGAGGTTGCGGGCGCGGGTCGGCTTGCCGGAGCGCCGCGCGCTCGTGCGAGGGGGTCGCGGGCGGCGGACACCCCTTGGCCTCGCCAAGGCCCTTCAGATAGGCGCGGCGGACATTGCCGGCGATGATCGCCGCCTGCACCAGCCGATCGTGCGCCTCGGCGCCGGACAGCTTGCGCACCACCCCCCGGAACGGAATGGCGCCCGACGCCAGGTCGGCGGCGGTCCCCAGGGCGGTCGACTTGCCCCGGTCCAACAGATCCTCGTCGCCCGCCGGCAGCCGGTCGAGGTCCGGGCCCAGCACCTCGTCCAGCGGCCGGACAAGGGCGGCGAGCGCCGGACATTTGAAGCTGCGCGGTGGCCGCGCATAGGGGTCGTCCAGCGCTTGCAGCAAGACGTCCGGTATCCTGGCGCGAATGACGTTGAGGTCACGCAAGGGCGCGGTCGCGGCGCCCTGGACACTTTCGCGCTTCAACTGATCGGAGGTCTTCATCTGATTGGCGGGGTCGGGCGGCGGGGGCGGCGGCGGCAACTGCTCGACCGTCGCGCGGCGTTGAGCATACCCGGCTTGCGCCATCGCCGGACTTGCCGTCGCGGTGGTCGCGAGGAACAGGACGAGAAGAGGTAGGGCTCGCGGTCGCATGACCCCTACAATACGTCGCCCTGTGGCGCTGTTAAGGCTACGGCTGCGAAAGCCGGTTTGACTTTCGCCCGCCGCCCTCTAGGTTCCGCCCGCTTCGCCCCGGCGTCCTGTGAGGATTCCTGGGTCGGGGGCCGGTAGCTCAGTGGTAGAGCATTCGACTTTTAATCGAATGGTCGTGAGTTCGAACCTCACCCGGCCTACCAATCGCGCGCCATCCGGGCGGCGTCTGGTTCCGAAACGTGGCTGATGGTGACGCGCCGGCCGCCGGCCGCCATTCGCGCGCTGAGACGTGGCGGCCAGATTTTCGCCATGATCCCCGCCACCGCCCTTGACGCCGCATCGTCTGACAGCCCCTGTCGCCAGACGCCGCGCTGACACGGTCGAGACATTCAGGGCTCCAAAGCGACAGTTATTCTGCGTTGCGTAAGTACTGACTGCTTACGGCCTTGGCGTCGCCGACCC
>JAIXTR010000474.1 GCA_027483845.1 Caulobacteraceae bacterium
GACCGGCGGATGGCCGTCGAGATGCGGCTGGCGCTGCTGGAAGCCGAGGGGGAGGCCGAGCTGGCCTTTTTCGCCCAGGAGGCGGCGGCCGGGATCTATCGCGCCGGCTTCTTTGACGGCCTGAAGCTGCGCAAGGCCAAGATCCAGTCCGAGATCGACGTCATCATGATCGAGGAGAGCGGCGCGCGCGAAGCGCTGGCCGAGGCGTTCGAAGCCCAGAAGAAATACGAACACATCGCCCAGAACATCAAGATCGAGGCCCGCAAGGTGCAGGGCCGGCTGGAATCCGCCGCCCTCGACGAACTAGGCCTGCGCAAGAAGGCCGGCTAGGCCGCTACTTCCCTTGGCGGGCGCGTTCGGCTTCCACGTCCTGGCGCAGGACGTGGAGATCTTCGCTGATCTGGAAGATGGTCACGTAGAACTCGCAGAACGCCCGCCACAGCAGCACGGCGATGAACACGCCCAGCATGCCGAAGCCCAGGACGCCGACCGCGAGCAGATAGCCCCAACCGCCCTCGCGGATAGCCACGCCCACCGACGCGCCCAGCACGCCGAAGGCCATGATGCCGATGATCCCCAGGCCCGCCCAGTAGACCAGATGGGTCAGCGTGCCGGTGATCAGCCGCTCGAACGTCAGCAGGTCCCACAGGAACTGGCCGTTGGCGCCGTGGGGTCGCTGTAGGGGTCGCCGCATCCGCAATCCGAGACTCAAAAGGCCGGTCGAAGCGCCGGTCAGGCGGGAACCGCTATCAGCCGGTGACGCTGGCTGCAACCGCGCCGGCTCGCGCGGTTGGTCGGCCGGGGCGCGATGGCCGCGGGAAGCCGCAGGGCCGGCTACTTGGCGAGCTCGGCGTTGGCCTTCTCGATGGAGGCCACCATGTCGGCGATGCGGTGCTTCGTCTTGAACGGCGTCGATAAAAACCGCTCGACCGTCGCGTTGAACAGCTTGGGATCGTCGTAGGGGACGGCGTGGGTGCTGTTGGGGAACACCGCCGGGTTGGCGTTCGGCAGATGCTCGTAGATGTCCACCGTGTGCGAGAGCAGGATCACGTCGCGATCGCCCGACAGCACCAGCGTCGGCGCGGTCACCTTCGCCAGTAGCGCCGGATCGATATGCGGCTCCTTGGCCAGCAGGTGCAGCATCTTCACGGCCCGCCGACCCTCGGGCGTCTTGTCGGCGTCGGCAGGCATGCCGGCCTGCGCCTGCGCGACCATCGCCACCGTCTCGGGATAGATGGCGTCCGGGTTGAGGTTGGCGGCCATGGCCACCAGCTTGCGGACCTTGTCGGGATGGCGCACGCCCATCAGCAGGGCCTCGATCCCGCCGTCGCTCCAGCCGAGCACATCGACCCGGCCCAGCTTCAGGTGATCGACCAGGGCGGCCAGGTCGTCGGCCATCTGTTCGTAGGTGATCGGTCCCGCACTGTCGCCGGACCGGCCCTGGTCGCGGCTGTCCATGGCGATGACCATGCGGCTGGCCTTGAAGTGGTCGATCTGCGCGGCGAGCATGCCCAGGCTGCCGCCGTTGCCATGCACCATGAGCAGCGGCTCACCCGCGCCATAGACCTCGTAGTAGAAGGTCACCCCGTCGTGGACGAAGGTGCGCCCGACCGCCTTGTTGGCGCCGTAGGGAACCGGGGCCGGGGCCGGGGCCTTGGCCGCCTCCGCCGCCGGCGCCCCTGCCAGGGCGAGGCCGACGGCAAGCGCTGCGGCGTATCGCGAAACCTTGATCATGGGACCCCCTAAGTCGCCGGCGAAGCTGTCGCACGCCGGGCCGGGCGGTCAAGGCGCCGCGGCCTGGGACGGGCGGACCTAGATCGCGCCGACGGTCTTGAGGCGAGCGCGGGGGTGAATCTCGTTTTGGCTCATCACCGGGGTCTGCCCGCGGAACCGCTCGATGATCGAGCGGACATAGGGTCGGATCGTCGGGCTGGTCAGCAGGACCGGCGTATCGCCCGCCAGCGCCGCGCGCTCGAAAGTCTCGCGGATGTTGCGGATGAAGTCCTGCAGGCGCGACGGGGCCAGGGCCAGTTGCTTCTCGTCGCCCGCGCCGACCAGGGCGTCGGCGAAGGCGTTCTCCCATTCCGCCGACAGCGTCACGATCGGCAGGGCGCCGTCGTCGCCGCGGTAGGCGTAGCAGAGCTGGCGCGCCAGGCGGCTGCGCACCTGCTCGACCAGCAGGGTGATGGAGCTGGTGTGCGGGGCGGCCTCGCCGATCCCTTCCAGGATGGCGCCCAGGTCGCGGATCGAGATCCGCTCCCGCAACAGGGCCTGCAGCACGCGCTGCACCGTCGTGGCCGTCACCACCGAGGGGATGAGGTCTTCCGACAGCTTCTTCTGCTCGGCGGGCAGGTCCTTGATCAGCTTCTGGACCTCCGCATAGGTCAGCAGGTCCGGCATGTTTTCCTTCAGCACTTCGGTCAGGTGCGTCGTCAGCACCGTCGCCGGATCGACGATGGTGTAGCCGCGGAACGTCGCCTCTTCGCGCAGGCCGTCGTCGATCCACGTGGCTGGCAGGCCGAACGCCGGCTCCTTCATATGCTCGCCGGGCAGCTCCACCTGGGCGCCGCGGGGATCCATCGCCATCAGCTGGCCGATCCGAACCTCGCCCGACCCGGCCTCCATCTCCTTGATTCGCAGGCAATAGCCCTGGGACGGCAGCCGCATGTTGTCGAGGATGCGGACGCTGGGCATCACGAAGCCGAAGTCGGTCGCCAGGGTGCGTCGCAGGGCCTTGATCTGGTCGGTGAGGCGGCGGCCCTCCAGGTCGTTGATCAGCGGCAGCAGGCCGTAGCCCAGCTCGATCTTGATCTCGTCGATCGCCAGGGTCTGGGAGATCGGCTCCTCGGTCTCTTCCGTAGAGGCCGGCGGGGCGTCCACGATCTCGACCACCGGCGGGGCGTGAGACCGTCGCCAGGACAGAACGCCAGCGCCGATCGACAGCAGGGCGAACGGGATGATCGGCATGCCGGGCACGATAGCCAGGGCGCCGGCCACAGCCGAGACCATGCCCAGGCTGACGGGGTTGGTGGCCAGCTGGGTCACCAGGGCCTTGTCGGCGGCGCCCTCGACGCCGGCCTTCGACACCAGGAAGCCGGCGGCGATGGAGATGATGAGGGCCGGGATCTGGCTGACCAGGCCGTCGCCGACGGACATGATCGTATAGGTCGAGAACGCCTGGGCGATCGGCACCTTGTGCTGGATCACCCCGATCAGGATGCCGCCGATGATGTTGATGGCCAGGATGATCAGGCCGGCGACCGCGTCGCCGCGCACGAACTTCGAGGCGCCGTCCATGGCCCCGAAGAAGGTCGATTCCTGCTCCAGCTCCTTGCGGCGCCGCTTGGCCTCGTCCTGCTCGATTAGGCCCGACGACAGGTCGGCGTCGATGGCCATCTGCTTGCCGGGCATCGAGTCCAGGGTGAAACGGGCCGCCACTTCGGCGATCCGTCCCGAACCCTTGGTGATGACGACGAAGTTCACCACCACCAGGATCGCGAAGACGATCACCCCGATGATGAAGTTGCCGCCCATCATCAGCTTGCCGAACGTCTCGATGACGTGGCCGGCGCCGTGGGCGCCCTCGTGGCCGTGGCTGAGGATCAGGCGCGTGGTCGTGATGTTCAGCGCCAGCCGGTAGAGCGTCGCCACCAGCAGCACGGTCGGAAAGGCGGTGAAGTCGAGGATCCGCTTCATCAGGATCGCGGTCATCAGGATCAGGATCGACATGGCGATCGAGATCGAGAGGAACACGTCCAGCATGAACGCCGGGATCGGCAGGATCATCAGCAGGACAACGCCGACGACGCCCAGCGCCAGGGCGACCTCGCCACGGAACACCCAGCCCATCACCTCCTTGCCGGTGGGGGCTTGGGTCATGCGGGAGTTGACGCCGGTGTCGGCCATGTCAGGCGGCGCTCGCGCCCATCTGCGGCGCCGGCACCGAGACGCCGGACTCGCTGTATTCCTTCAGCTTGTTGCGCAGCGTCCGGATCGAGATGCCCAGGATGTTGGCCGCATGCGTGCGGTTGCCCAGGCAGTGCTCGAGGGTCTCGATGATCAGCGTCTGCTCCACCTCGGCGACCGTCTGGCCGACGAAGGAGCGGGTGGCCACCTCGGCCGCGCTGGCCGCGGCCTGGGCGGTGCGGGTGAACGCGTCGGCCGGCGCCAGCGGCTGGCCGTCGGGCAGGCGGATGGCCTCCTCGTCGATCTCCGGCCCGACCGCCAGCAGCACCGCGCGGTGCATGGCGTTCTCGAGTTCACGGACGTTGCCGGGCCAGCGGTGGGCGGCCAGCCGGCGGCGGGCCTCGACCGATAGAGCCTTCTCGGCGACCGAGTTGGCGGCCGAGTACTTCTTGATGAAGAACTCCGCCATCGCCAGCACGTCGCCCGGGCGGTCCCGGAGCGACGGGATGCGCAGGTTCACGACGTTGAGGCGATAGAGCAGGTCCTCGCGGAAACTCCCGTCCTTCACGGCCAGGGTCAGGTCGCGGTTCGACGTCGCCAGGATCCGGATATCCACCTTCACCGGCTTGGACCCGCCGACCCGGTCGATCTCCCGCTCCTGGATGGCGCGCAGCAGCTTGGCCTGCAGGCGCGTGTCCATCTCGCTGATTTCGTCCAGCAGCAGGGTGCCGCCGTTGGCTTCTTCGAACTTCCCGATCCGGCGGGCGAGGGCGCCGGTGAACGCGCCCTTCTCGTGGCCGAACAGCTCGCTCTCGAGCAGGTTCTCGGGGATCGCGGCGCAGTTGACCGAGATGAAGGTCCGGTTGGCCCGACGCGACTTCTGGTGGACGTAGCGGGCGATGACTTCCTTACCGACCCCGCTCTCCCCGGTGATCAGGATCGAGGCGTCCGACGGGGCGACCTGGTCGGCCAGGGTGATCACCGCCTGCATCGACGGATCGCGCACCACCATCGGCCGGTTGTCGTCGGACACCGCCGCCAGCACCGCGGCGATCAGGGTCGCGTCCGGCGGCAGCGGGATGAACTCCTTGGCGCCCGCGCGGATCGCGTCCGCCGCGCGCTTGGGGTCGGCGGCGATACCGCAGGCCACCACCGCCACGTGGATCCGCTCCAGCTGGTTGGCGGCGATCAGGCCGGCGATATCCAGGTCGTAGTCGACCATCAGCAGGTCCGCGCCCTGGCCGGCGCGCAGCGCGTGGGTCGCCGCCTCGATGGTCTCCACGTGGCTGACCTTCGCGCCCGCGCTCATCGCCATCTTCACGGCGGTGGACAGCTGTCCGCTCAGTTTTCCGACGACCAGAAGTCTCATGTCTCTGCTCCTTTGAACCCGCGGCCTCAGGCCTGCGAGTCGCCGTCCTTGATGATTTCGGTCATGGTCACGCCCAGGCGATCGTCGACGATCACGACCTCGCCGCGCGCCACCAGGCGGTTGTTGACGTAGATGTCGATCGCCTCGCCGACCTTGCGATCCAGCTCCAGCACCGAGCCCTGGCTCAGCTGCAGCAGCTGCGCGACCGACATCGACGAGCGGCCCAGCACCGCCGAGATCGCCACCGGCACGTCGAACACGGGCGCCAGGTCGCCGGCCGTGCGCTCTTCCTGCAGCAGGCTCGCCAGGGCGTTGTCGGCGTCGCTGTCCGGTGCGAACTCGTCGAGCTTCAATTCGTCGTCGGCCATGGGTCTAGCTTTCGCTGCCGGGGATCAGAGGTTCGGCGTGCAGCCCTTCGGCGGCGAGCGCCGCTTCCAGGGCCAGGGTGACGCGGCCGGCGGCCTGGGCGGGATCGAAGGCCGCCTGGCCGTCGCCGAAATCGAGGGTGAAGGCGTGGCGGGCGAAGGCGCCGTCGGGCTTGACCACCACCGCGCCCTCGAAGCCGAGGCCGCGGGCGGTCTCTTCGAGCAGCGCCTGGATGCCGTCGGCTAGCGCGGGGTCGGCCGACAGAACCAGCCGGGGCTGGGCGTCGATCTCGCGGGCCAGGGTCTCCAGCGCCGCCAGCACGGGCGCCTGGGGGAACTTCTCCAGGGCCGCATCGGCGATGGCCCGGGCGCACGCCAGGGCGAGGGCGGCGGACCCCTGACGATGCTCATGGGCCACTTCCGCCAGTCGGGGCAGGGCCTGGTCGCAGGCCATGGCGATCTGGGTGAGGGCGTTGGCCTGCTGGGCGGCGACGCTGGCCAGGGCCGCCCGCTCGCCGTCCGCGAAAGCCGCGGCGCGGATGGCCTCGACCTCCTCGGCGGGGAACAGGCGCTTGGGCCGTTGAGCCTCGCGGGCCACGCGTCCGACGCTGTCGAACTCGGTGTCGAAGCTGAATCTCTGCAGGGCTTCGGACATCAGTAGATCAACTCATCGTCGGTGCCCGAGCCGGCCAGCATGATCTCGCCCTTGTTGGCGAGGTCCTTGGCGACCTGGACGATGGCCATCTGGGCCTGGTCGACGTCCTTGAGGCGGACGGGACCCATGCTTTCCATGTCTTCGCGCATGATCTTCGAGGCGCGTTCGGACATGTTCGAGAAGAACATCTCGCGCAGCGCGTCCGAGGCGCCCTTCATGCCCAGCGCCAGCTGATCCTTCTCGACGCTGCGCAGCAGGGTCTGAACGCCGCCGGGATCCAGCTTGGACAGGTCTTCGAAGACGAACATCAGGGCCCGGATCCGCTCGGCCGCTTCGCGGTTGCGTTCCTCCAGGGCGGTGATGAAGCGCGTCTCGGTCTGGCGGTCGAAGGCGTTGAAGATGTCGGCCATCATCTCGTGGCTGTCGCGCTTGGACGTGCGCGCCAGGTTCGACATGAACTCGTTGCGGAGCGTCTGCTCGATCTTGTCGAGGATTTCGCGCTGCACCGGCTCCATGCGCAGCATGCGCATGACGCATTCCAGGGCGAAGTCTTCCGGCAGCGAGCCCAGCACCCGGGCCGCGTGCTCCGACTTGATCTTCGACAGCACCACCGCGACCGTCTGCGGATATTCGTTCTTCAGATAGTTCGCGAGTACCGCCTCGTTCACATTGCCCAGCTTGTCCCACATGGTTCGACCCGCGGGACCGCGGATCTCTTCCATGAGCTGGTCGACCTTCTCGCCGGGCAGCATCGAGGCCAGCAGCTTCTGGGTCTGCTCGAAGGACCCCATGATCGCGCCCGTGCCGGCGGCGCCGGCCACGAACTCGACCAGCAGGTCCTCGACGACCCCGGCGCTGACGTTGCCGAGGCTGGCCATGGCCTGGGAGATTTCCTTGATCTCCTCCTCGTCCAGCGACTGCCAGACGGTGGCGTGGTCTTCACCAAGCGCCAGCAGGATGACCGCGCACTTCTCCGCGCCGTTGAGGCGGGAGGAGTCGACGATGCTCTTCGCGGTAGGACGTGCGACAGCCATCAGGTCGTCTCATGCAGCCAGGAGCGGAGGATCGCGACCGACTCGTCGGGATGGCGCTCCACGAATTCGGACACCTTCTTCACGGCGCTGACCCGGACCTGACCGTCGACGCGGGCCATGTCGATCCGCGCATTGCCGTCGTCAGCGGACGGGCCCGGAAGGGCCAGGCCGGAACCGTCCGAGGCGATCTGCATCGGCTGGCCGTCGGCGGAGACCATCACCCGCGTGATCTGGCCGCCCGGTCCCGCGATGGCCCCGCCATTCGGCGCGCCGCCCTTGCCCTTGCCGCCGCCGAGCAGCGGGCGGGCGACGAAGAAGATCATCAGGATGCCCACAAGGGCCAGCACGGCCAGCTCGACGGCGCGCATGATGTCGTTCTTGTCGAAACCCATCAGCGGGCTGGCGCTGACCACGCCCTCGCCGTCCTCGACGGTTGGGAACTTGACGTTGATGACGCTGACCTGGTCGCCGCGCTCCTGGTTGAAGCCGACGGCGGTGCGGACCAGCTGCTCGATGCGCTGCATCTCCTCGGCCGAGCGGGGGGTATAGGCGCCGGGCTTGCCGTCCTTGCCGGGGGCCGTGGCGCCATCGACGGCGACCGCCACCGACAGGCGCTTCACCGTGCCGGGTTCCTCGACCTTGGTGGTGACCGTCTTGGAGATCTCGTAGTTGGTGGTCGAGTCCGTGCGGCCGCTGGTGTTCGAGTTGGTGTTGGTGTCGCCGCCTGGCCCGCCGGGAATATTGGCGGCCACCGAGGCCTGGCCGGAGCCGGCCTGTTCGTTCTCGCGCGAATTCTCTTCCTGGGTCGACTCGGACCGGATGACCTGACCGTCCGGGTCGAAACGTTCTTCCTGGGTCGTGACGCGAGCCAGATCCAACTCGGCGGTGACATTGACCCGCGCCTTGCCGGGGCCGACCACGCCCTCGATCATCGTCTTGACCTGCTTGGCGATGCGCTGCTCGACCTCGGACTTGCGGCTGTCGGACTCGGCCGCCATGCCGGTTTCCCCGCCGGACAGCGTCTTGGCGTGCTGATCGACGACGGTGACCCGGTCCGGGCGCATGTTCGGCACGGCGCCAGCCACCAGGTTCTGCAGGGCCCGGACCTGTTCGGCGCTGGGCTCGCGGCCGCCGACGCCGATCGAGACCGACGCCGAGGGTTGTTCGTTCTCTTCCTCGAACAGCTGGCGCTTGGGCAGCACCAGGTGCACGCGGGCCGAGGTGATGCCGTCCAGGGCCAGGATCGTCCGCGACAGCTCGCCTTCCAGCGCGCGCTGGCGGTTCAGCTGCTGGACGAAGTCGGTCTGGCCCAGGGCGTTGGCGTTGTCGAAGATCTCGTAGCCGACGGAGCCGGCGGTCGGCAGCCCCTTCGACGACAGCATCAGGCGCGTGGAGGCCACCTCGTCGCGCGGGACCAGGATGGTCGAGCCGTCGCCCTTGACCTCATACTTCACGCCCGCCTGGTCCAGGGCGGCGGTGATCGAGCCCGCTTCCTTCAGGTCGAGGTTGGAATAGAGCAGGGCCTTCGGCTGGCCCAGGTTCATGAAGACCGCGGCGAGCACCGCGGCGAGGCC
>JAIXTR010000010.1 GCA_027483845.1 Caulobacteraceae bacterium
CGGCGGCCGCCACGAGGCCGGCCGTGTCACGCGGCCGCCCGCCCGCCAGCAGGCCGCTGTCGGAGCCCGCGTGCTGCAGGCCGACCACCAGGAAGCCGGCGTCCGCCACGGCCTGCAGCAGGAAGACCGACGCCTCCCGGCTGCCGCCCAGGCCATGGCTGTGGACCACCACCGGGAACGGTCCGCGCCCCGCCGGCACATAGGCCTTGTAGGGCACGACCCGACCGCCGCGCGCGGCGTCCGTCCATTCGCCATAGACCACCTCGACCTGGGACGCCGCCGCCGCCGGAGCGGCTGGCTGCGCCAGGACCGGGACCGACGTCGACGCCAGGGCGACGACGACGGCGCTCAGCAGACGGGCGGAGGACCGGCGCACCGCTTACCAGCTGTAGCGAAGCTGAGCGCCATAGGTGCGCGGCATGTTCCAGCGCCGCGTCGTGGCCGCGTTGAACACGATGTAGGACTCCTGGCCCACGTTGTTCGAGTAGAGCGCGAACTCCCAGCCGTTCTTTTGCAGGCCCGCCCGCGCGTCGAAGATCTGGTAGTCTTCCAGCTTCGGCGTCTGCGCGATTTCCTGGACCCCGCCCCAACGGCCGCTGCCCTTGATGTTGAAGAAGCCGACCCAGTCGTCGCGCAGATCGTGGCGGTAGTTGAGGTTGAACGTGCCGGTCCAGTCGGGACGTTGCGGGCCCTTCTTGCCCTTGTCGGGGCCGGACGTGATGTCACCGCCCTGGCGGGACCCGCCGACGGTGAGGCGCGCCGTCCCGCCCAGCACCTCGGCCGCGCCGGTCAGCTCGACCTCGATGCCCCAGAGCTCGGCCTTGCCGGCATTGTAGACGAAGGGCGTGGCCTGCACCGGGCAGGTGGGGAAGCTGACGCCACAGCCGTTGTCGGTCTGGACCAGCAGATCGTCCACATTGGTCCGATAGGCGGCCACCGTGGCGAAGACGCGCGGGATAATCGTCCCCTTGGCGCCCACCTCGAACGACATCGCCTTCTCGTCGTCGAAGGTGGTCGGAATGGCGCGCGGCTGGCGCGGATCGCCCAGCGCCAGGTTGAACCCACCGGCGCGATAGGCGGTGCCGATCTTGCCGTAGGTCAGCCAGTCCGCGATCTTGTACGAGGCGGTGACGTTGTACGAGAAGTTGTCGGTCTTGCGGCCCGTGTCGATGTCGAACCCGACGCCAGACGGGCGGCCCGTGCCGAAGTCCAGGCGCGTGGACAGCAGGTCCTTGTCGTCCTTGGTGAAACGACCCTCCGCCGTAATGTTGAACGCCTCGGTGATGTCGTAGCCCAGCGACCCGTAGGCGGCCCAGGACACGAAATCGAGGCGGCTCACGCCCACCGTCCCGTAGGAGCGGCCGTTCGCCGCCGTCGGCGGGCCCGCCAGGGTATTCTGATACTTGTCGTTCAGGTCGTAGTACTCGAAACCGGCGAGCCAGCTGAAGCCGCCCACGTCCTTGCCGACCAGGTGCACGTCCTGGAACAGCACCCGGGCATAGTCGTTCTGCGAGCCGCCGAGATCGGGGCTGCCTTGCACGGCGCCGGGGGCCACCAGCCCGTTGGCGGCGGCCTGCGCCAGGAACGGCGCCGACGTGGCGTCCCGGTCGTAGGCGTTCTGCGACCGGCGCTCCCGCAGCGCGGTGGTCGAGGTCAGCGTGCCGATGCCCAGGTCATACTCGAGCGTCAGTTCGGCGTAGTTGACCTGCTGCTTGGCGGAGGACGGGTGGTTCCAGGAGATGTTGTACTTGTCCTGGAAGATGCCCCGCGGGTAGGTCGCATTGGTCCCTGCCGGGATCAGCAACTGGTACATCAGGCCGGGCAGCTGGTCGCGGCCGTGTTCCAACAACAGGTTGGCCTTGAACGGCCCGTCCTCGTAGGCGATCTGGCCGCGGTAGACTTCGGTTTCCTGGCGGTCGAAGTACTCGTCGCGGATCGGGTTGTAGAAGAAGCCCTTCCGCTGCTTCATCAGGTTGGCGCCGAAGCGGACGGCCCAGTTGTCGTTAAGCGGCTGGTTCACCACCAGCTGGCCCTCGTAGCGGGCGTTGTTCCCGCCATCCAGGACGAGGAAGCCCTCTTCCTTCTGGGTCGGCCGGGCCGAGACGACGTTGATCGAGCCGCCCACGGCGTTGCGCCCGTTCAGCGCGCCCTGCACCCCGCGCAGCACTTCGATCGAACGCACGTCGAAGAAGTCCGGCTTCGAGAACGTCCGGCCGCCGACATAGCCGCCGCCGATGTAGACGCCGTTCCGATAGAGGCCCACCGCCGCGTCGGCGGCCGTGGCGCGGCTGGTGCCCGAGCCGCGGATCGAGATTTCGGACGTCACCGGGTTGGAGGTGTTGGCGAAGTTCACCGCCGGCACGTTGGAGAGCAGCGCCTGGGTGTTGGCGATCCCGCCCATGGCCTGGATCTGCTCGGCGCCCAGCGCGGTGCCGGCCGCGGGGATATCCCGCAGGCTTTCCTCACGCTTGCGCGCGGTGACGAGAATCTCTTCCAGCTCGACGCCGCCCGACGTGGATTGCGCAAAGGCCGGCGCGGCCATGGCGCAGCAGATGGCGACGATGGACGCGCTCTTCAGGACGCGGTGTTTGGTCATTCTATTCCCCCTCGATCCCGCGTCGGGCTTACGCCTGTTACTGCGCGGTGACAGCGGCGGTGAAGCTAGCGACTAGGCCTGGCGATTTCCAATGCCTGCAGGGCTTGGAGCCATAGCGCCCTGTCCGCTTGACGCGCGCGCGGGGCGCCCGAGAGTGGAGGCATGGCTATCGATCGCAGGCGCTGGATCGCGGGCGCTGGCGCGAGCCTCCTGGCCGCCAATGCGCCACCCGTCATGGCGGCCGCCGGAGACGCGACGATGTACGACTACCTGATGCTGGATCTCGACGGACCAGCCGGCGCAGCAGCGCCGCAGGCCTTTGCCCCGCAGGTGAAGGGCCGCGCGGACCGCCTCTCGGCCGCCGGCGGCGACATTCTCGGCCTCTTCACGCCCCAGCTCGGCTGGTCCGCTCGGCAGGCGGCCTTGCTCGTCGGCTGGCGGCCCGATGCGGGTGCGCGCGACACCGAGATCGAAGGCCTCCAGTCGCTGCCGGGCGTGCGCAGGGCCCTGCGGACCCGTCTCACCGCCACCGCCCGCCCCGCGGCAGGCGACCGGCCAAAGCCCGGCGGAATCTACGTCCACCGCTGGTTCGTCGTCGGTGCGGACGATCTGGATGAGGTGGTGGCCCTGTCGGTCGAGGGCTGGCGCGACTTCGAGGCCCGGTTCGACACCAACATCTTCGGCCTCTTCGCGGCGGAGCGGTCGGCGGCGGATCAATCGGACGGCGTGACCCGCCTCCTGCTCCTGACCCGCTATCGCGATCACGGTGTCTGGGAGACCTCTCGCGACCCGTCCACCGCCGCCATGGCCGCGTTCATGCGGCGGCAGAAGCTCACCCGGGACACCTGGGCCGCCAGCACATTGCTCGCGGCGTTCTAAGCGTCCGCCTACGGCGCGAAGCTGGACCGCCCCTGGATGCCCCAGCGCCCCTCCAGCCGCGTCACGATGTAGATGCTGTCGAAGCCGCCGATGACAGTGCCGTCCTTGCGGAAGCGGCTGAACCGGGTGTCGATGTGGACCTTGTCCGCCCCGGCATGGATCACGTCCCGCCGCTGCCAGGCCGAGTGGTCCCAGTCGCTCAGCGCACCCGTCGTGAACATCTCGGGCTTGTGGTAGCCGGGATTGATGATCGTCACATTGCTCGACGCGAACCGCACGTGCGGAAAGTTGAAAGTCTCTTCGTAGGCCTTCAGATCCCGGGCGTTGAACGCCGCCATGAAGGCGTCCAGGCAGCCCTGCGCCGCCGCGATCTCGGCGGCGAACGCCGCGTGCTCCGGCTTGACCGGCGGCGCGGCGACCGACTGGCCCAGCGCCGGGGCCGCCCCGGCCATCGCGGCGCCCACGACCCCTGCCCCGATGAGCGCGTCCCTGCGGCTGACCATGGCGATCCTTCCCGTGCTGTTCTGGTTCATGGCGTCAGGCCGTCGGTGTCGAACGGCCACTCCTGCTCGGGCGAGTCGAGGTTCAGCAGTTCGGCGGCGTTGTGGCGCCAGGCGCGCATCATCTGGCCGCACCAGCGCAG
>JAIXTR010000032.1 GCA_027483845.1 Caulobacteraceae bacterium
ACGGTGCGAGGCCAAGGCGGTGGGCGCGATCGCCACCACATAGGCCACATGCTGGATGGTCACCGCCTGGGGCGGATCGGTCGCTGGCGCGGGGCACAGGCAGTGCTTGCAGGCGTGATTCGCCGGCGCGGGCGCCCCACCGTCCCCCGGCGCTCTCTGCAGGCCCATCTGGGTGCAGATCAAAAGGTCGCCTGGCGCGCCGGGGGCCGCCATGACGAGGCTGGGGATCAGGGCCTGCACCAACAGCGCGAACACCGCCACCAGCGCGATCATCGCGCGGCGCTCGGTGCGCTCAGACACGGCGTTGCTGGTTGGGCGGCCCACGAACCGGGCTCCTAAACCGATCGCGGGATTCCGCAAGTGGTCCAGCGGCGCCATAGTATGCGGATCGGCAAATCGGAGACCTGATGGACGGCCAAGTTCAGCCTGGCGCCTACAAGGATGTTGTCCTGTTCCTCGCGACCGCCGGGGTCGTGGTTCCGTTGTTCCGGCGGTGGCGCATCAGCCCGATTCTGGGCTTTCTGGGCGCGGGTGTCGTCCTTGGTCCCTACGGCCTGGGTAGTGTCGCCCACGACCTGACCTGGCTCAACGCCTTCACCATCGACAACCCGGACGAGCTGGCCCAGCTGGCCGAGCTGGGCGTCGTGTTCCTGCTCTTCACGATCGGTCTCGAACTGTCCTGGGAGCGGCTCCGGGCTCTGCGCCGCTATGTGTTCGGGCTCGGCGCCCTCCAGGTCGGCCTCTGCCTGACGGTGACGGCGGGGGCGGCCCTCATGATGGGGCAGCCGCCCGCCGCGGCGATCGCCATCGGCGCCGCCCTGGCCCTGTCCTCGACCGCCATCGTCATGCCGATCCTGGCCGAGCAGAAGCGCCAGCACGCCATGGCTGGCCGGGCGACCTTCTCGGTGCTGCTGTTTCAGGATCTGGCGGTCGCGCCGATTCTGGTGACCCTCACCCTGATGGGCCGTCGCTCGGACGAACCTTTCTCGCCCACGATGCTGCTGTCCCTGCTGCCGGCGATCATCGGCATGGGCGCGATCTTCCTGTTCGGACGCCTCCTGTTACGGCCCATGCTGCGCTCGGTGGCCAAGGCCAAAAGCGAAGAGCTGTTCCTGGCCGCCTCGCTGCTGGTGGTGGTGGGCGCTGGCCTGGTCAGCGCGCTGGCCGGCCTCTCCATGGCGCTTGGCGCCTTCGTCGCCGGACTGCTGCTGGCCGAGACCGAGTTCCGCCACGAGGTCGAGGTCCGGGTGGAACCGTTCAAGGGGCTCCTGCTGGGGCTGTTCTTCATCTCGGTGGGGATTGGGCTGAACGTCCCCCTGCTGCTGGAGCGGCCCCTGCTCATTCTGTCGTCCGCCGTGGGCCTGCTCACCCTCAACTGCGTTGTGGTGTTCGCCCTCGCCAAGGCCTTTCGGCTCAAGACCCGGGCGGCCATCGAGGCCGCGCTCCTCCTGGCCGGCGCGGGCGAGTTCGCCTTCGTGATCCTGGGCCAGGCGATGGATCACGGGCTGGTGGAGCGCGTGGTGGGACAGACGGCCCTGGTGGCTGCGACCCTGTCCATGTTCTGCATCCCGTTTCTCGCGCAACTGGGTCTGCGCCTGGGCGGGCGAAAGATCGCCCCGGCCGAGTTGCCGCCGGAACCCGAGCCCGATCTCGGATCGGACACGGATCGTCGGGTGCTCGTTGTTGGCTACGGTCGGGTTGGCCGATTGGTCGGCGACATGCTGCGGCGCCATGATATCGCCTGGGTGGGCGCCGAACTCGATCCGCGGCTGGTGGAACAGGGCCGGCGCGCCGGCGAGGCGATCTATTTCGGTGACGCGGGCCGCGAGGAGTTCCTGATGCGGTGCGGCCTGGCCGACGCGCCCGCCCTGGTCGTCACCATGGACGATCCGGAGGGCGTCGAGGGGATCGTCGCCGTCGCGCGGGGGCTGCGACCGGACCTGACGATCGTCGCCCGCGCCCGGGACGCGCGCCACGCGCAGCGTCTCTACGACCTGGGCGCGACCGACGCAGTGCCGGAGACCGTCGAGGCCAGTCTGCAGCTTTCGGAGGCCGTGCTGGTGGAAATTGGCGTGCCGATGGGCCTTGTTATCGCCTCGATCCACGAGCGGCGCGACGAGTTCCGCAAGGCCCTGAACCGCCCGGAATCCCTCGGCGGACGGTCCCGGCGCTTCCAGCGGGAGCGGGATGCGTGAATTTGGCCCGAAGTGCGGCGAGGCAAAAAAGTGCGTCCGCGGGTGATCCGCGCGGAACCAAGCCTCCACTTGAGCCGTTGGGCGCACTGACAAGGGACACCCTGGTCGGGGAATCGGGCTGAATGCGTTTGGGATGGACGGGACGGGATGATCGGTCTGCAGGCGTTGCCTGCGGTTCGGGTCGCGTCGTTTCAACACCTTTACAAACAACGCCAAGGACCTGCGTCAGAACTCGACGGACTCTTTCGAGCGTCCGGCGTAGAGGCGGAGGTTCCTGAGACCGACTTCAGGCCACGTGGCGCTCGCCATGTGCCGGAAGTGGACCGATAGTGTTGGCGAACGCATGCAAATCTGAGCATTTGCGGGCATGCGCCGGACCTGAGGTCCTGGTAGAGCTTGGAGAAGGCTGGCTAGATTGCGTGACGAGTGTGGCCCCGGCGACACTTTCGCAAAGGCCCGTCCTTGTTATAAATGCGGCCGGGTCAAACGGCCGCACCACCTGAGGGCAACGAGAGGGCTCTAATTATGAAGTTGAAACTCCTGGCTGGGGTCGCAATGGCGGCGGCGTTCGCCGCGTCTGGCGCCTCTGCTCAAGAAGGTTGGTACGGCGCTGTCGACCTTGGCTACCACTGGCCCGATGGCATCGACGCCACCTCGTCGAACAACGCCGCCAACGGCACGCCCTACAACTGGGACTTCAACCAGGAAGACGATTGGGCCGGTTTCGCCCGCCTCGGCTACCAGCTGAACGACCATTGGCGCATCGAACTTGAAGCCGGCTACCGCAGCGGCGACATCGAGTCGATCCGCGGCGGCTCGAACCAGTCGGTCGTGGGTCTCTGCACCCCCGGCGTGACCCGCACCACCGGCTCGCCGGCTTGCGGCTCGCCCGACGGCGACGTGGCGGCTTGGACCGTCATGGGCAACATCATCTATGACATCCTGCCCGGCTCGGCCCTGAACCCCTTCATCGGCGCTGGCGTCGGTGTGAACCACGTCAAGATGGACGTGACCGGCCAGTTCTCGAACGTCCCGGCGCCTGTGACGGCGGCGAACGCCATCCAGAACCTGACGATCGACGACTCCGACACCGCCTTCGCTTACCAAGCGATCGCCGGTCTGGCCTGGAAGGCGACTGACCAGCTCAGCGTCGACCTGACCTACCGCTACCTGGCCGGGTCGGATCTGGACTTCACCTCGACGGGCAGCCTCGCGTCGGGCCTGCAGCCGGGCGTGTTCTCGGGCAAGTACAAGGACCAGTCGGTGACGCTGGGCCTGCGTTACCTGTTCGCGGCCCCGCCGCCGCCCCCGCCGCCCCCGCCGCCCCCGCCGCCTCCGCCCCCGCCGCCGCCTCCTCCGCCCCCGCCGCCTCCGCCGGCGCCGGCCTATGAGGCCAAGCAATTCATCGTCTACTTCCCGTTCGATCAGTACGTGATCACGCCGGAAGCCCAGGCGGTGATCAGCGATGCGGCCAACTACGCGAAGAGCGGCAACGCGACCCGCGTCGTGGTTGTGGGCCACACCGACAGCTCCGGTTCGCCGGCGTACAACGTCCGTCTGTCCGAGCGCCGCGCCAAGGCCGTCGCTGACGCCCTGGTGGGCTCGGGCGTGAACCAGACGACCCTCTCGGTCGACTGGAAGGGCGAAACCCAACTCGCGGTCGCCACCGGCGACGGCGTGAAGGAACCGCTGAACCGCCGCTCGACGATCGACATCAACTTCTAAG
>JAIXTR010000492.1 GCA_027483845.1 Caulobacteraceae bacterium
AGCTGCGTCTGTTCATGGGTTTCCTCCCCCAGAGGCCCGACCCGCCTCTGACGTGCGGATTCAGCAGCCTTGGTGGAAACGATGATTGTTCGGCTTTTCGCGATGCGCCAGCGAATTCCGCAGCGTAAGCGTACCGACCTTCGGAATTATATCGCCGATATGACGCGTTCCGATGTAGCACTTCATGAATATTGTCAGAAGCTTATGAAATCTTATCAGTGATAAGGCTTTCGGAACACAGGCATGTGAAAGGCGTGGCAGGAAGGATACAGGCGCACGACATTTTTCGAAGACGCGGTTTTTTCAGGGTCGCATTGAACGCACAAAAAAGGCGCCGCCGGCGGACCGGCGGCGCCTCCAGGGCCGTCGTAGGCGCCTAGAACTTCTTGCGGACGCCCACCTTGAAGCTGCGGCCGTAGGGGTTGCCGATGAAGGGGTCGTAGCCCGCTTCCAGACGCGCCGCCGACGGGTCGCGGTCGAAGATGTTGAACACCGACGCCGTGACCGTGGTGTCCCACGGCAGCTGGATCCGATAGGTCGCGTCCAGGGTGTAGAAGGCCTTCACCTTGAGCCCGATCGTCGTCAGCTGGCAGTTCGTGGCGATCCCGGCTTGGGCGTTGGCCACGTTGCAGTTGCTGGACGGGCCGGTCTGCACGGTGGTCGGGCCACGGTTGTCGGTGGCGCCGCCCACATAGGTCAGGTCGAAGCGCAGGTTGTGATCCCCGCGAGTGTACTCGGCATAGCTCGCCGCCCGCAGCTTGGAGACCGTGCCGGGGAAGCGGTCATAGTTGGTGTAGCCCAAGGCGCTGTAGGCGCTCGAAACGAACACGCCGTTCAGGTTGAACTCGCCGATGTCGTACTTCACCAGCCGGCTGAAGGACGCGCCGACGGTGACCGCCCCGTCCATCACCTCGTCCATCTTGTAGTCGATGCTGCCATCGATGCCGGTGACCTTGATCCGCGGCCCGTTCACGGTGTCGGAGCGCACCCGCTGGATGTCGTTGCCGACCGTCACGCCCTGGGTGCAGGCGTTGTTGTTGTTGAAGGTGATCAGCGAGCGCAGCGCGCTGCCGCAGTTGACGAACTGGGTGCCGTTACCCACCCCGCCGACCGAGGTCGCCACGATCTGCGCCGGGACCGAGGTGATCTGGTCCTTGATGTTGAAATGCCAGTAGTCGGCGATCACCCGCAGGCCGCCTTGCTGGAAGATGGCGCCCACGTTGTAAGTGAAGGCCTTCTCCGGGCCGACCGCCGGGTTGCCGGTGAAGTCCACGGACTTGAAGCCGTTGCCGGCCGCCTGGATGCCGCTCAGGCCGGTGACGCCGTTCGGCGAGCGATTGGCGGGCGTCGGACCGCGGAAGGTTGTGCCGATCGAGCCGCGCAGGGCGAAGGGCTCCGCGATCTGCCACTTCAAGGCCAGCTTGGGGTTCACGGTCGAGCCGGTGAGGCCGCCGTAGTCCTCGTAGCGGATGGCCGCCTGGGCGTTGATGTCGTCGGTGATCGGCAGGTTGGTTTCGGCGAAGAACGCGTAGACCGAGTCCTCCAGCTCGACCGGCGTGCCCTGGCCCAGGAAGATGTAGGGGCCGGTGGCGAGCGTGCAGTTCGTCTGGCCGGGGACCGGGCAGGGCGTGACCCGCACGTCTTGGAACGGGCTGCGCAGCGTCGACTGGAAGTTGCTGGTCCGGTACTGGCCGCCGGCCGCCCAACCGACTTTCCCGCCGGGCAGTTCGAGGCCCAGTTCGCCGTTGAACACCAGGTCGACGACGAAGAGGTCCTGGATCTGGTGGGTCTCCGAGCCGCGCTCGAACAGCCAGTCGACGAGCGCCGGACTGTTGGCGTTGGCCGAGACGTAGCCCGGGTTGGTCAGGCCGAGCGCCGGGTTGCCCGGATAGGCGTTCGAGAACGGGTTGAAGTACTGGCAGCCGTTGGCGCCAGGCGTCGTACCGGTGCAGCTCGGACCGCCGAAGCCGTTCAGGGCCTGCTGCAGCTTGTTGATGAAGATGTCCGGCGTGTGCTGCCGGTTCTCGGTCTTCGAGTAGGTGACGCCCAGGTCGTAGCCGATGCCGGCGAAGGGCAGCTGGCCGTTCAGGCCCGCCGACACGCGATAGATGTTGTAGTTCCGGTAGCCCTTCTGCCCGCCGTCGCCGAAGATCGGATTGCCGCCCGCGCCCAGGGGCCGGAACAGCGTCAGGGAGACGCGGCTGGTGGCCGCGATCTGCGCCGGCGTCAGGCCGGCCTGCTGCAGGGCGGTCAGGGCGCCCGGGTTGGAGATCGGGGTCGAGAAGACGCCCGTGCTGCCCGGGCCGTTCGGGCCTTGAATTGGCGGGAAGGCCGGCGAGAACCGCATGCGCGGCAGGTCGGTCTTCGCCCAATAGGCCTCGGCGTGGAACTTGGTCGTATCGCTCAGGTCGACGTTCGCCTGGGCGAAGGCGTGGTAGCGGTCCTCGTGTTCGATGAGGTTATCGAACGGAATGTAGGTGAAGTAGCAGGCCTGGGTCGTGCCGGTGAAGCCGGCGTACCCGCCCACGGCCGCGCAGTTCGGATCCCGCGTGACGCCCGCCGTCGGCGCGCCCGCGGCGCTCAGCGGCAGGAACGACGGCGGTTGCCCCAGCACCGACCAGCCCGACGGGTTCGTCAGGTAAGGCAGGTACGACCAGTCGCGGTCGGTGGCCTTGAGTTCCGAGCGGCGCTGATAGCCGGCCGAGAACAGCAGGTTCGCGTTGTCGAACGACTTTCCATAGACCGCGTTGGCCGTGTAGTCGCCGTTCGACCCGTCCACCAAGCGGTAGTCGCCGCTGATTTCGAGGCCGTTGAAGTTGGTGCGGGTGATGAAGTTCACCACGCCCGCGATGGCGTCGGAGCCGTAGGTCGCCGCCGCCCCGTCCTTCAGCACCTCGACCCGCCCGACCGCGGAGACCGGTAGCAGGTTGGTGTCCACGCCGCCGCTGCCCGCGCCGGCCGAGGGCGCCACGCGCCGGCCGTTCACCAGCACCAGCGTGCGGAGGCTGCCCAGCCCGCGGAGGTTCACGGTCCCGGCGCCCACCTGCCCCTGCGCGGTGGTCGAGAACTGGTTCGTATCGCCCAGGACCGGCCCGCTGATCGGGAGGCTCTTGATCAGGTCGATGGTGTTTGGCGAGCCCCGCCGCTGCAGCTCCTCGGTGCCGATCACGTCCACCGGCAGGGCCGCGTCTTCCGGCGTGCCGCGGATGAAGGACCCGGTGACGACCACCTCCGTGATCTCGGTGGGCGCGGACGACTGCGCGAGCGCCTGGCCTGAGGCCCCCAGGGCCAGCGTGGCGGCGAGCACGGACGCGCTGCCGAAGAATCGGCTTCTGGACATCGAATTTCCTCCCCTCGGCGACCTCTGTTGGCGGGCCGTCCTGAGTGGTCGGATAGTGAGGCTGTTTATTTCAGCTCCGCCACAGGAATTTCGTCGTTTCGCCAATATTGCTTTGCACCGGAGGGCGTCGCGACAACTTGACGCGCTCGCGCGACGTCTATTTTTTCACGACCTTGTCAGTTTTGACGCGTTGGTCGATTCTTTGCCCGTTGCAGGTGCGTCCCCCGTTGCTGCGTCCCCAGCGCGAATACGGTTGCGCAGCCCCGACCGGCGCCATCAGTCTGCGCTGGGCCGCGCGCGTGTCGTGGCGCGGGAGACTTCGATGACCTTGGCCCGGCAGGTTCGCTGCAATCACCTCATCACCGAGCCATGCCGGCCATGAGCCCCCCACGTCCGGCCCAAGCCCGCCGATGGCGGCTTGGCCCCAAGGCCTTCACCGCCCGTCCGCGCCTGAGTATCGCCCTCGCCGCCGGCCTGCTGGTCGGCGTCGCCTGCCTGCTGCTGGTTCCGGGTTTCGGTCCGTCCGCCAGCGCCATCGCCGGCTGGGACTTTTGCTGCGCCCTCTATGTCGGCCTCACGCTGTCGGTCATCGCACGTGAAGGGCCAGCCGAGATCCGCGTCCGCGCCGCTCAGCAGGACGAGGGACAGGCGGTCATCCTGGCCCTGGTCCTGGCCGCCTGCGCCGTCAGCCTGGCCGTCGTTGGGTATGAACTGTCCCAGGCCCAGCACGACCACGGCTTCGAGCAGGCTGTGCGGGTCGCTGCGGCCGTGGTCACCCTGGCCGGGTCCTGGCTGGTGATGCAGATGGTCTTCGCCCTGCACTACGCCCACGAGTACTACGCCGGCGATCCCAAGACCGGGAAAGACGCCGGCGGCCTCCTGTTTCCGGGCGGCGAGGCGCCGGACTACTGGGATTTCCTGCACTTCTCGATCGTCATCGGCGTCGCGTCGCAGACGGCCGACATCGCCTTCACCGGCAAGGCGCTGCGCCGCCTGGGCACCGCCCACAGCCTGATCGCCTTCGTGTTCAACACCCTGATCCTGGCGCTGAGCATCAACCTGGCGGCGGGTCTGTTCGGCGGCTAGCCCCCTCGCCGGTTGCTCCCCCGGAGCCGGCGGCTATACCGTTCGCGGGCGCGTCGAGCCTGGCGACACGACGTCCTTTGCTGACAGCCGGAGTGGATCTTGCACGGACCCCACGCGCCCGCCCTCCGGCCGCCCGGCCCGAAGGTGACGGTGATGATCATCACCTACAACCACGCCCGCTTCATCGCCCGCGCCATCGAGAGCGTCGTCTCGCAGAAGGTGGACTTTCCGATCGCCATCCACGTGATCGACGACTGCTCCACCGACGGCGCCCAGGACATCATCCGCGACTTCGCCGCCCGCTATCCCGGCGTGGTCAAGCCCTTCATCAACAAGAGAAATATCGGCCGCAAGGTTACCCAGAAGAACTTCTATCGCGGCATGAAGACCCTCGATGGCGAGTACATCGCCGTTCTGGAGGGCGACGACTGCTGGACCTCGCCCGACAAGCTGCGCACCCAGGTGGCGTTCCTGGACGAAAACCCCGACTTCGTCGCCTGCGCCCACAACGCCATCAAGGTCTATGAGGACGGGTCGAAGCCACCGCACCCCTTTCCGGAGCCGCCGCGCAAGGATGTCCACGACATCCACGACCTCATCTCGCTGCAGTCCTTCTTCCACACGTCGACGCTGGTCTATCGCAACGTCTTCTACGGCCGGATGCCGCGGTATTTCCGTAACCCGGCCTCCTGCGACATCTTCATCACCGTCGCCCATGCCCAATTCGGCAAGATCAAGCACCTGCCGTTCGACTGGTCCCTCTACCAGGTGCACGCGGGCGGCCTGTTTTCGGGGATGAGCGAGACCCGCGGCTGGATATGGAACATCGCCGGCATGCGGGGCTACAACCGTTGGCTTAGGTACCGGTACGTATCGTCCTTCTCGAAGGCCATCTACATGTACTGCGAGCACCTGCTGGAGAAGGGGTCGTCCGCCGATGGCCTGACGCCGCTCCGCCGGTTGCAACACGCCGCCCTGGCCCGGCTGTACCGCGCCATCCACTGGAGCCACCAGCGGCTGGAGCTCGCCTGGGCGAAGCACGGGCCCCGCCCCCGCACGCCAACCGCGCCGCTGAAGCTCAACCTCGGCTGCGGGCGGCGCAAGGTTCCGGGTTTCGTCAACGTCGACATCTCGCCCCGGGTCGACCCGGACCTGGTCTGGGACCTGGAACGGCCCTGGCCCTGGGCGACCGACAGCGCCGACGAGATCCACCTGGTCCACGCTCTGGAACACATGGGCGCTGACATGGAGACCTTCCTCGCCATCGTGCGCGAACTCTACCGGGTCAGCGCGCCGGGCGCCCGGGTGCTGATCGGCGCGACGCACCCGCGCAACGACGCCTTCGTCGACGACCCCACCGTCGTGCGCGCCATCACCCCCACGGTGCTCGGCCAGTTCGACGCGACCGCGGGCCCGCGGTCGTCCGGCCCCCTACTGGCCCAGGTCACTGGCGTCGACTTCGAACTGACCCGGCGCGAGGTGGTGCTGGAGGAAGCCTATCGCCTGCAACTGGCCGACGGCCGGCTGTCGGGGGAGGAGGCCCAGCGGTTGATCCGCACCGGCTACAACATCGCCCGGGGCTTCACGATCGAGCTAAAGGTCCACAAGCCGCCGCGGCCGTTCGGGGGCTGATCGTCTCCGCCCCAACGAAAAACGGCGGCGGGAGGCCCGCCGCCGTCATCACATCGTCTGGTCCTGGAGATCAGGCCGCGAGGCGGCGGCGCGTGCGCACCATGGCCCCGGTGGCGCCGAAGCCCAGGATCATCATCGCCCAGGTCGCCGGCTCCGGCACATAGGCCACCGGCAGGCCATAGCCGCCGTCGCCGCCGTCATGGCCGCAGCCCTTGTAGTGCTGGTGGCCATAGTAGCTGCCGCCCTTCGAGGTGCGCGAG
>JAIXTR010000092.1 GCA_027483845.1 Caulobacteraceae bacterium
CGGTCAGCTCCGTCATCGCCGGCGCCACCAGCCCCGAACAGATCCGCACCAACGCCGCCACCGCCGACTGGGCGCTGACGGCCGAGGAGGTCGATGAGGTCGGCAAGCTGGTTGGTTAGTCGGCTTGGCGAACGGAACGTCAGCCTGCGATGACCGGCCGCCAACCCACGCGGAGTTTTGAATGTACGACCTGCTGAAGGGCCTTCGCGTCGTCGAGGGCTCGGCCTTCGTGGCCGCGCCGACCTGTGGCCTTTACCTGGCGCAGATGGGCGCCGAGGTGATCCGCTTCGACAACATCGGCGGCGGCCCCGACTTCCGCCGCTGGCCCCTCGCGGACAACGGGTCGAGCCTCTACTGGGAGGGGCTCAACAAGGGCAAGAAGTCGGTCGCCATCGACCTGTCCAGCCCCCAGGGCCGCGAGATCGCCCAGCGTCTGGCGGCCGCGCCCGGCGAGGACGGCGGCCTCTTCGTCACCAACTTCCCGGTCGACGGCTTCCTGGGCTACGACAAGCTGAAGGCGCTGCGCGACGACCTGATCTGCGTTCGCGTCATGGGCTGGGCCGATGGCTCCCAGGGCATGGACTACACCATCAACTCGGCGCTGGGCCTGCCGCTGATGACCGGTCCCATCGGCGACGACCGCCCGGTCAACCATGTGCTGGCCGCCTGGGACCTGCTGACGGGCGCCTACTGCGCCTTCACCCTGGTGGCGGCCCTGCTGGCGCGGATGCGCGGGCAGGGGGGGCGCGAGATCCGCGCGCCGCTGTCCGACATCGGCGCGGCCACCATGGCCAACCTCGGCTTCTCCGCCGAGACGCTGTTGAGCGGTCACCAACGGCCGCGTATGGGCAATGACGTCTTCGGCGCGTTCGGCCGCGACTTCACCACCAAGGACGGCCAGAAGCTGATGCTGCTGGCGATCACGCCCAAGCAGTGGAGCAAGGCGCTGGAGGCCCTGGGTATCGGCGCTGAGGCCGCGGCCCTGGAAGCCGAGCTGGGCGTGTCCTTCGCCAAGGACGAGGGCCTGCGCTTCACTTATCGCGCGCGCCTCTACCCCCTGTTCGAGCGGGCGTTCGCGGCCAAGACGGCCGCCGAGCTGACACCCGCCTTCGACGCGGGCGGCGTCACCTGGGGCAGCTACCAGACGCTGGAAGCCGCGCTGGAGGACCCGCGCCTGTTCAAGGACAACCCGCTGTTCGAGACGATCACCCACCCCAGTGGCCTGAGCTATCCGGCCCCGGGCGCCATGGGCACGATCCCGCAGGACGAACGCCGCCCCGTCGCCCCGGCGCCGAAGCTGGGCCAGCACACCGACGAGGTGCTGAGCGAAATCCTCGGCCTCTCCGGCGGCGAGATCGCCAGGCTGCACGATGCGGGCGTGGTGGCGGGCGCCTAGGCGGCCGTCAGCTTCGCCAGCATCGTCCCCTCGCTGACCTGGGCGCCCAGTTCGGCGGCCAACTCCGCCACCACGCCGTCGAACGGCGCGGTGAGCGCGTGCTCCATCTTCATGGCCTCAAGCGTCAGCAGCGGCTGGCCCTTGGTCACCGTGTCGCCGGCCTTGATCGACAGCTGCGTGACCTTGCCCGGCATCGGGGCGCGGATCGCGCCGTCGCCGGCCGCGCCATCACCGTCGCCGACCGGCGGGTAGCTGCTAAAGGCAAATGCCTCGCCGCCTTCGAAGACCACGACCTCGCGGTCTGTCGAGTAGTAGCGAGAGCGCTCGGGGTAGGAGTCATCGTACTCCGCAATCACGGTCTTGTTGCCGAGGAACATCCGTACGCTGAGGTCCCTTGGCGCGTTGAGGCGGAATCCACCTAGGCCCCCATCCCACGGTGACCAGCGATCACCCCGCGTGATCTCGTCATGAAGGATAAGTGTTCCCTCAACCCCAGACGATATTGCCGCGTCCGATGGCTCTGCCGGCGCGGTGAGCGCGTCCAACTCGCGGCCGATCAGCCCGGTGTCCACCGAGCCCACGATAAAGTCAGGCGCCTCCAGGCAGCGCACCAGGAAGCCGGCGTTGGTCTTCACCGGCCAAACCTCGACCTGGCCGCAAGCCTCGGCCAGCTCTGCGATCGCCTGGTCGCGATCCTCGCCATGGGCGATCAGCTTGGCGATCATTGGATCGTAGAACGGGCTGATCTCATCGCCCTCGTCGACGCCGGAATCCACTCGCACGCTGGTGGGGAGGCTGAAGCTCTCCAGCCGGCCGATCGACGGCAGGAACCCCGTTGACGGGCTCTCGGCATAGAGCCGCGCTTCCACCGCATGGCCAGTCAGTGTGATCTCGTCCTGCGCCAGCGGCAGCGGCTCGCCCGCCGCCACGCGGAACTGCCACTCCACCAGGTCCAAGCCCGTCACCATCTCGGTGACGGGATGCTCCACCTGCAGCCGGGTGTTCATCTCCATGAACCAGATGCGGTCGCCGCGCAGGCCACCTGAAGCGTCAGCGATGAACTCCACGGTTCCGGCGCCCACATAACCCACGGCCTTGGCGGCCTTCACAGCTGCGGCGGTGACCGCGGCGCGGGCGCTCTCGCTCATGCCCGGCGCCGGCGCCTCCTCGATCACCTTCTGGTGGCGGCGCTGCAGCGAGCAGTCGCGCTCGTAAAGGTGGACCACCTGGCCGTGGCTGTCCCCGAACACCTGCACCTCGATGTGCCGCGGGCGGGTGACATAGGTCTCCAGCAGCACCCGGTCGTCGCCGAAACTGGCCGCCGCCTCGCGCTGGCAGGAGGCCAGGGCCGCGTCGAACGCCTCGGCGCTTTCCACCAGCCGCATGCCCTTGCCGCCGCCGCCCGCCACCGCCTTGATCAGCACGGGATAGCCGATGCGTTCGGCCTCTACCTTCAGCCGCCCCGGCGTCTGGTCGTCGCCCAGGTAGCCCGGCGTCACCGGCACGCCCGCCTCGGCCATCAGCCGCTTGGCCGCGTCCTTCAGTCCCATGGCGCGGATGGCGCTGGGCGGTGGTCCGATCCACACCAGCCCGGCGGCCGTGACGGCCTCCGCGAAGTCGGCGTTCTCGGACAGGAAGCCATAGCCGGGGTGAATCGCCTCGGCCCCCGCCGCCTTCGCCGCGGCGATCACCCGGTCGCCCTTCAGATAGCTGTCACGCGCCGCCGCCGGCCCGATCAGCACGGCCCTGTCGGCGTCCCGCACATGGGCGGCGTCCTTGTCCGCTTCCGAGAAGACGGCGACCGTCTCGATCCCCATCTCCCGCGCCGTCCGAAAAACCCGACGGGCGATCTCGCCCCGATTGGCGACCAGCACAGACTTGAACATCACGCGCGAGCCTCGCAGGCGCCGTGGCGCGTCAGCGCCGAAAAGAGTCGTCCACGAACAACACGAACCACACGAATAGGTGTCGCCGTTCGCAAGGCTGAGCCTGTCCAGGCGCGTTCGTGTGGTTCGTGTGGTTCGTGGACAAATGAGAAAGCGCCTGCGGCGCGCAGAGAGACAGCCATGCTCCGTCTCACATCCTGAACACGCCGAAGCGTGTCTCCGGGATCGGGGCGTTCAGCGACGCCGAGATGGACAGGCCGAGCACGTGACGGGTCTGGGCTGGATCGATGATCCCGTCGTCCCAAAGGCGCGAGGTGGCGAAATAGGGGTTGCCCTCGCCCTCATAGCGTTGGCGGACCGGCGCCTTGAAGGCCTCTTCCTCCGCCGGCGACCACTTGTCCGCATCGCGGTGCACGGTCGCCAGGACCGAGGCCGCCTGTTCGCCGCCCATCACCGAGATGCGGCTGTTGGGCCAGGTCCACAGGAAGCGGGGCGAATAGGCCCGGCCGCACATGCCGTAGTTCCCCGCCCCGAACGACCCGCCGATCAGCACCGTGAACTTCGGAACCTCGGCGCTCGCCACCGCGGTCACCAGCTTGGCGCCGTCCTTGGCGATGCCGCCGGCCTCGTAGCGGCCGCCGACCATGAAGCCCGAGATGTTCTGCAGAAACACCAGCGGGATCTTCCGCTTGCAGGCCAGCTCGATGAAATGGGCGCCCTTGAGCGCGCTCTCCGAGAACAGCACCCCGTTGTTGGCCAGGATCGCAACCGGATAGCCCCAGATGCGGGCGAACCCGCAGACCAGGGTCGTGCCGTACAGCGCCTTGAACTCGTCGAACTGCGAGCCGTCCACCACCCGGGCGATGACCTCGCGCACATCGTACGGCGCGCGCACGTCCTGCGGCACGATCCCGTAGAGCTCCTCGGGGTCGTAGGCCGGCGGTTCCGGTTCCTCGAAGGTCAGGTCGACGCTCTTGGTGGTGTTCAGGTTGGCGACGATGCGGCGCACGATGCTCAGCGCATGCTCGTCGTTCTCGGCCACGTGGTCGACCACGCCCGAGCGGCGGCCGTGGGTGTCGGCCCCGCCCAGTTCCTCAGCCGAGATGATCTCGCCCGTGGCCGCCTTCACCAGCGGCGGACCGCCCAGGAAAATGGTGCCCTGGTTGCGGACGATCACGGTTTCGTCGGACATCGCCGGCACATAGGCGCCGCCGGCGGTGCAGCTTCCCATCACGCAGGCGATCTGGGCGATGCCCTCGGCGCTCATCCGCGCCTGGTTGAAGAAGATCCGTCCGAAGTGGTCGCGGTCCGGGAACACCTCGGC